>SKTU01000147.1 GCA_007122455.1 Haloarculaceae archaeon
AGCATCGTGTTCACCTGTGTGAACGGGTCCTCGGTCGAATCGAGCACGTAGATGACGCCGTCGACGTCCTCGCGGAGCCAGTGCATCGCTTCGGCGACGCCCTCCGTCGCCTCACGGGAGCGTCGGACCGCGTCCTCCTTCTCGATGTCGTGTTCGAGGAACTCCTCGTAGTCGACCTTCGTCGTCACGCCCGGTGTGTCGACGACGTCGATTGTGACGGATTTCCCGTTCCGCTTGATCTCGACGTTCTCCTTTCGCCGTGCGCGCCGCGTTTCGTGCGGGACGTGGCTCTCCGGACCGATAGCGTCGCCGGTCCAGTCTCGTGCGATCCGGTTCGCCAAAGTGGTCTTTCCAGCGTTGGGCGGACCGTAGATTCCGATCCGCTTCGGTTCGCTTCCCGCGAACAGACTCGAGGTCGCGCGGGATATACTCGATCTAAGTTCCGTTAACAGTCCCATCTCATCCTCCCACGGCCCCGATTTCAACTCGAAATCGGAGTCGCTCTGCACGTACTACCATGGCGGAATCACTTAACTGTGTGTCAGACATCTGTAATGGAATAAATATATTCCTATCTTGATTTGGCGAGTTCCGCCGACTTCCGGCGGTCACCACGAGAGTCGGACCGCCAACACCACCCATTAAGGGTCGACCCGGCAACCACCCATGGCGACGGTGTTTCGCGAACCCGGTCAAAAGGATGATCGGAGTCGGTCGTGATCTCGTTTCGATACCGGACTCGATACTGAACCGATCCTGCTCCGAGTCCGGAAATCCGCACCGATCGGCCATCGACTATCGAGTTCGTCCCGTAGTCAGCTTACACAGCGAGCGTCGGCTCGAACGATTGGCGACCCCAACGGTTGGCGACCCCCCATCCCCTTCGTTTCGGGTGGAGCGGGAGTTGGGTGTGACGGCTCGTCGGTTCGTGGGTCGTACTTTCGATAAACTACTAGAACGATTGTCGAAACTAGTATAATTCACACCATATAACGACCACATAAACAACGGTTTTCGCTAGTACGGATATGGTTATAGTGTACAGTACTTAACCGTTTTGCCTCTAGAGTCACTTCTCACGACACCCCTACCTCTCATGGTTGACGTTCCAGTTGAAACGAAGGGGATGGGGGGTACTCCCCTACGTTTCCTGTGGATCGTTTGCAGATTTGTTTCAACAACCGCTAACTGGAACGAGCTGAAGCGAGAACAAATACTCAAATGCCGACGCTGAACGGCGCTTGAACGGCGCTACGTACGTCCCTTCCCCGTGTGAGACCGACGGAGTGGTTCCTCGATGTCCACCAACGTCCATACCGCCTCTTTACTGTCGATAGAATCACATATCCTTCTCTATACACATTCTCCGTTCTTCATATGCACGTTTCTCAGTAGACGATCGGGTACACGCAACTAGGACGCGACCTTCAACGCCCGTTTCAGCCGTTCGCTCTCTCGGCCACTCGACGTCGCGACCGACACTGACGGCGTCGAGCACCGCCCCCATTCCCTGCGCTGCTCGACCCGGTGTCGCCGTGCACCACAACGCTTAATACTGTATTGACCCATCGGTTCCTCTGCATCAACTGGACACGGGGATTTGGGGGGAGCCTCCACAGAAGACGTCTACCGGCTCTCTACGACATCTCTGTGGGCTGCGGGCTCGGATTCCACGTGAAACGAAGGGGTGCATACGAATGACGGATGGTGACTCACACGACGCCGGTGGCGGCTCGGATCGCACGAACGAGAACGCGACAGCGTCGGCCGGCGGCCACGACCCGACCGAGACGACGTCGGCCGGGAACGCGGAGCGAAGCGACTCCTCAGCTGACGGTGACAGTCGAGAGGAAGACGTCACTGCGCACGATGACGACAGTCCAGCTGAAATGGAGGGGTTTTCGAACGACCGATCTAGCGACGTAGAGGCTCGAGTCGACGACTCCCGATCCGACACCTCCGTTTCATCTGCACCTTCCCGCGATCCGGACGGGTTTTCCGGAGACATCGACCTCGAGGATCTCGATCTCGACGCCGACGACGGTTCGCCCGACGACGAAGCGTCCCGTGGGCTGTTCGACGATCTCCTGGAGGGCGAACCGATCTTCGAGAACAAGGAGGTGCTCCGCCCGTCCTACACGCCACACAAGCTTCCCCACCGCGAGGAGCAGATCAACAACATGGCGACGATCCTCGTCACGGCCCTCCGTGGGGAGACTCCCTCGAACATCCTCATATACGGGAAGACCGGGACGGGGAAGACCGCCAGCGCGAAGTTCGTCAGCGAGGAGCTGGAAACGACGTCCCAGAAGTACGAGGTGCCGTGCGAAGTCCAGTACATCAACTGCGAGGTGACGGACACCCAGTACCGGGTGCTCGCCCAACTCGCCAACAAGTTCATCGACAAGAACGAGGCGTACATCGAGGGACGACTCGCCGATCTCGGTGAGCTCCGCGACGAGGCCGCCGCGGATCCGGACGTTCTCGGACGCACGCAGTTCGAGAACGTCGCCGAGGTCGAAGCCGAGATCGGCCGACTGGAGGACGACCTCGACACCTTCGAACCGGTCCCGATGACCGGTTGGCCGACGGATCGGGTGTACCAGACGTTCTTCGAAGCCGTCGACTACCACGAGCGCGTGGTCGTCATCATGCTCGACGAGATCGACAAACTCGTCGAGAAATCCGGCGACGACACCCTCTATAACCTCTCGCGGATGAACTCCGAACTCGACAACTCCAGAGTGTCGATTATGGGCATCTCCAACGATCTGAAGTTCACTGATTTCCTCGACCCGCGGGTCAAATCGAGCCTTGGTGAGGAAGAGATCGTCTTCCCGCCGTACGACGCGACCCAACTGCGCGACATTCTCCAGCACCGATCGGAAGTCGCGTTCAAAAGTAGCGTCCTCTCGGACGACGTCATCCCGCTGTGTGCGGCGTTCGCCGCACAGGAGCACGGCGACGCCCGTCGGGCCCTCGATCTGCTCCGGACGGCCGGCGAGCTGGCCGAGCGGGGCCGAACCGAAACCGTCGACGAGGAGCACGTCCGACACGCCCAAGAGAAGATCGAACTCGACCGAGTGGTCGAGGTCGTTCGGACGCTCCCGACGCAATCGAAACTCGTCCTCTACGCGACGATCCTCCTCGAGAAGAACGGCGTCCACAACATCAACACCGGCGAAGTGTTCAACATCTACAAGCGCCTCTGCCAGGAGATCGACGCCGACGTACTCACCCAGCGCCGCGTCACGGACCTCATAAGCGAACTCGACATGCTCGGGATCGTCAACGCGATCGTCGTCTCGAAGGGCCGGTACGGTCGAACCAAGGAGATCAGCCTCTCGGTGCCCCTCGACGAGACCGAAGCCGTGCTCCTCTCGGACTCCAGAGTCGGCGAGGTCGAGGACGCGCAGCCGTTCGTTCAGGCCCGCTTCGACGACTGAACCTCGGCCGACCGCTACACCCTCAACCGGTTCGGTCGACCGTTCCATTTTCAACTCGCCCCAACCGCGATTCGTCGCAGCGGAGAACTGAAGCTTTTAAATCGATACCAGCGAAACAGATACGATACTTATGAGTCAAGCTACCAAGGTTGTTCTCGGAACGATCGGCGTTTCCGCCGTCGCCGCGCTCGCGCTGCTCGTCGCCATCGGGCTGTAATGTTTCAGCGCCGCGACGTCGGTGGCGAACTCGCCGCCATTCGCGACGAACACGCACCCGACGCGTTCGTCTTCGACACCGAACGCGATTTCGAGACGCTCTCGCCGGCGGTCGCGGAGAACCTCGCTCCGATCGTCGACTCGTTCGAACCGCTCTCGTACCCCGACGAGTGGGTGCCGACGTCCGCGCCCGAACCGCTCCGTCGACTCGCGAGCGACGAGTTCACGATCGGCGCCCCCGGCGACGGTGGCGTCGCGTGGACACGTCAGACCGTCCCGCCGACGGTGTTCGTCAAACCGCGGCTCGAGGGCTCACCCGACGGCTTCGTCGAGTTCCTGATCGCCGAAGCGTTCGTCGAGATCGGGCTCGGCCACCCCGAGCAGTTCCTCGGATTCTTCGGCGAACGGTACCGCGAGTTGGCCGAAGCGACGCCGCTCGATCCCGCCGAGACGTACCAGCTCGCCGCGGCGCTGTTCGACGCCTACGTCGGCCTCGACGCGCGAGAGCTATTCGCCGCGTGGGAGGGAACTCACGGGCGACTCCACGCAGAGTGGGTCGACGCGGGCGAACGACTCGCCCCCCGCGTCTCGGGGCTTCCCCGCGACGTCGCCGTCGGACGAACCGACTTCGCTTCGGCCGCCGAACTCGCCTGTAGCGCGGTGAAACACGGCCTCGAACTCCCCGCCCCGTTCGCCGCCCTCGACACCTCGGCCTACCGGGATCACGGGGCGGCGTACGCGGTCCGATGGGCCGAGCGAACGTTCGAGGCGCTCGCCGACGAGTAACCCGAATGCCCGGAGAAGCACGGCGTCCACTCGCTACGTTGCTTGAAAGGAGTCGAATTCCTGAAAAGGATTTTCAAGACTTCCTGAAAAGGATCTCCGGGTATCGAACGTCTGAGCGTTCACACCTCGAACGCTCACACCTCGAATCGAGGAAAGGTATCTCCTACTGGTACGCCGCGATACCGGTGAGATCTTCGCCCAGGATGAGCGTGTGGATGTCGTGAGTTCCCTCGTAGGTGTAGACCGTCTCGATGTTCGCCATGTGTCGCATCGGCGAGTAGTCGGCGGTGATCCCGTTTCCGCCGAGTATTTCGCGCGCGATCCGGGACTGGTCTCGGGCCATCCGGACGTTGTTGCGCTTGGCCATCGAGACGTGCTGGGGACGCATGTCGCCGCGCTCCTTCAGGTCGGCCAGCCGGTAGGCCAGAAGCTGTGCGAGGGTGATCTGGGTTGCCATCTCGGCGAGTTTCTCCTGTTGGAGCTGGAACCGACCGATCGGACCGCCGAACTGCTCGCGATCCTTGGCGTACTGGCGTGCGGTCTCGAAGGCGTCCCGTGCGGCACCGACCACGCCCCACGCGATCCCGTAGCGAGCCTGCGTGAGACACGACAGCGGACCTTTCATCCCCTTCACGCCGGGGAGGACGTCGTCCTCGTTCACGCGGACGTCGTTGAGGCCGATCTCGCCCGTGATAGAGGCGCGAAGTGACAGCTTCTCGTCGATCTTGTTCGTGGTGACGCCGCGCTTGTCGGTGTCGACGAGGAACCCGCGAACCGGGGTCTCCTCGTCGGAGCGATCCCGGGCCCAGACGACCGCGACGTCCGAGATCGGCGAGTTAGTGATCCACGTCTTCGAGCCGTTGAGCACGTACTCGTCGCCCTCCTTCTCGGCGTAGGTCTCCATCGCCGTCGGGTTCGAGCCGTGTGCCGGTTCGGTGAGCCCGAAACAGCCGACCTTTTCACCGGTGCCGAGATCCCAGAGGTATTTTTCCTTCTGTTCGTCGCTCCCGTAGCTGTAGATCGGATACATGACGAGGGCGCCCTGCACCGACGCCATCGAGCGTAGACCCGAGTCGCCGGCCTCGAGCTCCTGCATCAACAGCCCGTAGGCGGTTTCCGAGAGGTTCGGCAGCCCGTAGCCGTCGAGGTTCGGGGCGTAGAAACCGAGTTCACCCATTTCGGTGATGATGTCCTTCGGGAACGTCCCCTCGATCCAGTGTTCACCGATATCCGGTTTGATCCGGTTGTCGACGAACTCGCGTGCGGTGTCCCGAACCATTCGCTCCTCCTCGTCGAGGTCGCCCTCGAGACCGAAGTAATCGAGCATACGCTACCCTAGGATGCCACCAGTAAAAGCACTCGCAATCGTCCCGCGGACGGGTTCTCCACACGCTGTCGGGTCAGTCGGCGGCGACGGCGTGCTCGCGCTCGACGATCCGTCCGAAGTTCTCGAAGATCAGCTTTGCCGGCTGTGCGTCGGCGTATCGCTCCGCGGTGATGTCGGCACAGATCGCTTCGATCCGTTCGTCCGGCAGGTCCTTTCCACGCACGACGCCCTCCGCCGTTTTGGGGTCGTACTCGGGATGAGCTTGGACGCCGAACGCCGTTCCCGACCGGAAGCCGTGGATCCCGTAGTCGTTCTCGGCGAGCAGCTCTCCCCCCGGTGGCAGTTCGGTGACGGCGTCGGAGTGGGTCGTGAAGACGGTGAACCGATCCGGAACGCCCTCGAACAGCTCGCCGCCGTCGTGTTCGACCGTTCGGTAGCCCAGTTCGTACTTCCCCATCGGTTCGACGGTGCCGCCGAGTGCGTCCGCGAGGATCTGGTGCCCCCAACAGATCCCGAGCGCCGGTATCTCACGCCGCAGCGCTTCCTGTAGCCACGTTCGCGTCTCCTCGATCCACGGTTCCTCCCAGTACACCGACGCCCGCGAGCCCGAGACGACGACGCCGTCGAAGTCGAACGTCGCGGGAACCGTTCCGTCGGTGACGGGAAATTCTGCGAGGTCGGCATCGAGCTCGCGACGGAAGTTCCGAGGCGTGTCGGGATTGCCGTGGGAGGCGTCGAGCAAAGCGATTCGGGGGCGCATTCGACTGGCAATACCACATCGATCGGTATAAACCGCACGCCCCCGGGAACGTTCGCAGGAAGCGACGAGCCGGTGTCGTCGGTTCGGGAACGATTCACCGTCACGCCGTCCAGACGTTCAGACCGTCACGTCGTCCAGGAGCGCCTCGATCGCGTCGGTGACCGCCGCGGAGTGTTCCAGATAGCAGAGGCGTTTGCCGTGAACCGACTCGAAACGCCCCCTCGGAAGCGACTCCGCGAGCGCCCTTCCGGCGTCGATCGGCACGACCGGATCGTCGACGCCGTGACAGACGAGCGCCGGAAGAGTGAGTTCGTATCGCGGTCCAGCTTCGAACGACAGTGCGGCGTCGACGTGACCGGCGAGCGCGTCACCGGTCGCGTCCTCGTCGGCTCGCCACTCGACGATCCGGTCGACGTTCGCCGATTCGAGATACGCCTCCGAGAACGCGAGCGAGAGCGACTCCCGGAGCTTCGATCGGTCCGGGGGATGGAGCGTCGAGAGCGCGACGCGGTCGACAGCCTCCCCGGAGGCTGCGGTACCGAGCAAAACGAGCGAGCGCGCGCGACCGTATTCGCGGGCGTACCGGAGCGCGACCATTCCACCCAATCCCGCCCCGACGAGGTGAGTGCTGTGCGCCCCGGCGTCGGCGAGGACGGCGTCCAGATCTGCGGCCAACCGGTCCACGTCGTAGGGGCCGTTCTGGTCGGAGCCGTCCGTCCCTCTCGTCGCGACGACGACCGTCCGGTACGGGCCCGCGAGTGCGGGTGCCTGCCACCCCCACAGCCACGGACCGAAGCCGACGTCGGGGAGAAACGCCACCGTTTCGGCTCCGTCACCCGCCGTCGCGTACGCCAGCGCCGTCTCGTCGACGGAAACTCTTCGCATACCGCTGGGTTTGTCGCCGACGGCAAGCCGGTTTCGACTCGCTCGGGTGGGGACGGTGGTCGATCGAACCGACGCGAACGTCGAAGGGCCTCGAACCGAGACCGTACGCGTGTCGATGCGGACAACTCGGCACGATCCCGGGAATCGTGGGTTTCAGACTCGCTATCTCGTGATTTGGTATCTGTTAGCACATTATTATTATGTGGGTCGGGTTCCTCGTGGCAGACATGCCGGAATGTCAGAACTGCGGTTCGTTTGTGACGGCGGCGTATGCGCGAGTATTCACCCCGAACGGCGTCGAAAACCCACGCGTCTGCCCGCAGTGCGAGGACAAGATTCGAGACGGGTCGGACGTTCGCGAGGCCCGTTCGACTCGTCGCACCTGACCGGAACGCTCTCTTTCTAGCCGACGTAGCCGCGAGCGATCTCTAGCAGCTCCTCGGCCCGGTCGGCGCGTCTCGCCTCGGCGGTCAGTCGGATCAGCGGTTGGGTCCCGCTCGCCCGGACGAGGAACCAGCCGTCGTCGGTGCCGACGCGGACGCCGTCGAGCGTCTCGACGTCGTCGTACGTCGCCGTGATCGCATCGGCGACGGCCGCCATCGTCGCCTCCTTCTCGTCGACCTCGACGTTCGCACGCCGAATCGGGTACGACGGCAGCGCCTCGAGCCGGGACTCCAGCGGTTCGGCCGCGGCGAGTTCCGCGACCCGAACTGCCGCCAGCGGGCCGTCGGGACAGAGCGTTTCCTCGGGCCAGATCCACGCGCCGCTCGGTTCGCCGCCGAAGGCGACGTCGGGAGCCGTCGCCGCCTCGGCGACGTGGACGTCCCCGACCGGCGTTCGGACGACGCCGACGTCCCGCTCGGCGAGGTAGTCGGTGACCGCCAAACTGGTGTCGACGGGAACCGCGACGCGCTCGCCTTCCTCGGCCGCCTCGGCGGCGAAAAGTGCCAACAGCGCGTCGCCTTCGAGATACGTTCCGTCGCCCGCAACGGCCCGCATGCGATCGGCGTCGCCGTCGTGGGCGATCCCGAGGTCGTACTCGCCCTCGGCGACGAGCGTCGACAGCGCCACGCAGTTCTCCGCCGTCGGCTCGGAGGGTCGGCCGGGGAACCGCCCGTCAGGCTGGGCGTTCAGCGTCTCGACGTCGCAGCCGAGTTCGATGAGCGCCTCGACGGCGACGCCACCGGCACCGTTGCCGAGGTCGACGGCGACGGAGAGATCGAGGTCGTCTCCGGCGGTGAGTGCCGCCACGTGGCGGTCGGTTCCGTCCGCCGTCCGTCGTTCGCCGAGGGAGTCCCACCGCTGGAGCTCGCCGTCGTCGGCTGCGATCCGCTCCGTGATCCGCTCGCGACCCGCGGTATCGTACGCCTGTCCCGAGGCCTGCCACAGTTTCAGGCCGTTGTCCTCCGGCGGGTTGTGGCTCGCGGTTACCACGACGCCGGCGTCGGCGCGCTCCCACTCGACGGATCTGGCGACCGTCGGCGTTGCCGCCACGCCGAGATCGACGACGTCGGTTCCGAGCTCCCGCAGCCCGGCCGTGAGGGCGTCTACCAGCACGTTACCGCTCTCCCTGGGATCGCGTCCGACGACGACTCGGTCGGTCTCGGCGCCGAGCGCCCGCCCGACCCGGAGCGAAAGCTCGGCAGTCACCGTCTCACCGACCGGTCCGCGGATACCGCTCGTCCCGAACATACCGGTGGTTCACGGCGCTGGTACAACTATTCGTCGGGCGTCCAGACGCAGGCCTCTCCCGACGTCAACTCCGCGTCGTCGATTCGCGCCGACAGACACGCGTAGTTGCAGAAGACGCCCTCCTGAACGCGGTCGCCATCGACCTCCCGCTCGACGACGAGCGGTTCGTAGGCGGCGAGATCGCTCCCGCAGTAGCTACAGTCCATGTGGAACCGTGGTGACGAGAGCGGAAGGGCTTTTCCCGCCCCGGCGTGATCCGGAGGGCATGAAACAACGCGAGGGGTCCGACGAGGCCAAGCGCCGGGCCGGCTCGAGTGCGGCCGAGGCGATCACGGACGGCGACGTCGTCGGACTGGGGACCGGTTCGACGGCCGCGTGGGCGATCCGCGCGCTCGGCCGTCGCGTCGACGCGGGGCTCGACGTTCGGGGGATTCCGACATCCTATCAGTCCCGACAGCTCGCCCGCGAGGCGTCGATCCCGATCGTCACGCTCGAGGACGCCCTCCCGGACGTCGCGATCGACGGCGCCGACCAGGTCGCCGGAACGGACCTCATAAAGGGTGGCGGTGCTGCCCACGCACGAGAGAAGATCGTCGACACCGCTGCGGATCGCTTCCTCGTCGTGGTCGACGAAACGAAGCTCGCCGACGCGCTCGAGGCCCCCGTTCCGATCGAACTTCTCCCCGACGCCGTCCCGGTCGTCTCCGAGGCGGTCCGATCGCTCGGTGGATCGCCCGAGCTCCGGATCGCAACCCGAAAGGACGGGCCGGTCGTCACCGACAACGGAAACGTCGTTCTCGACTCCGCGTTCGGGTCGATCGACGATCCCGCTGCGCTCGCCGACGAGCTGTCGACGATCCCCGGCGTCGTCGAACACGGGCTCTTCGTCGACCTGGCCGACGAGATACACGTCGGCACGGAGTCCGGGGTCGACGTGTTGCGGTAGCGATCGCTCGTCGGCGGGAAAAAACGGAGAACTGAGTCCGACTTACAGGTCGCGCGGCTGGACGGTCTTGCGATCGTTCTCCTCGGCACGCCGGGCGGCGTCCTCGAGCAGTTCCGCGACCTCGCCGTCGAGGGCGTCGTAGAAATCCGAGGCAACGTTCATGTCATCGAGCGCTTCCTTCACAGCGGCTTTGACGATCAGGTCTGCCATACAGGCTGACTTTGCCATGGGTCATTTATATAAGTTCCCAAACGAGGGCGGTTTCGCCGCTTCTATCCGGCGTTTAGCGGCCCGTTGTGATCATCCAACTTAAAAATCCCGATCGTTTCGGGAGGTGCTATCACAATTGCACGGACATACGACCGTTTCGGGTCCGCTGGGCTCTCGGGCGCGCGGACGGAAAATCACGGCAGGAGCGCCGCGTAGCCGAGGGTATATGTATTTGGCGCACCTAAATTTGATGCCGACGCAAGGTCGGCGGCCAGCATGCCCACATGCGACCACTGCGACGCGCACGTCTCGGACCGGTTCGCCAGGGTGTTCGCGGACGAGCGGGGTAACGTCTACGCGTGCCCGAACTGCTCCGCAAACGCCGGAATCGCCGAAGTCTCGAGAGAGCGCGCCTATGAGTAACGGCCCTCCGGCCGTGGAACCGTGTCTCAAACACGGGGTGCCCTCGTTCTGAGATGGCTCCGAACGACGACTCCTCGGAGCGGCACTACGTCTACGTGGTTCACTGCGCTGACGGATCCTTTTATACTGGATACACGACTGACGTCGAGCGGCGGCTCGCAGAGCACAACGCCGGCGAGGGGGCGAAATACACCCGCGGTCGGACGCCGGTCGAACTCCGTCACGTCGAGTCGTTCGACAGCCGCTCGGCTGCGATGTCCCGCGAGTACGAGATCAAATCGCTCTCCCGGAGCCGGAAGGAAGCGCTGTTGGGCGCCTCCGTCGACCGTGGGTGACGCGGCTACTGAACTCGCGGCTGTCGGATGGTGTCCTTTTTAGGGCGGCGGGTGAACGTTCGCACATGGAATACGAGCCGCACGCCGTCGAGCGGCGTTGGCGCGAGCGGTGGGCCGAGACGGGTCGCTACGAGGCCGACCCCGGTGACGAGGAGGCGACGTTCATCACCGTCCCCTATCCGTACCCGAGCGGCGGAATGCACATCGGCCACGCTCGCACCTACACCGTTCCCGACGTCTACGCCCGCTATCGCCGCCTCCAGGGCGACAACGTTCTCTTCCCGATTGCCTGGCACGTCACGGGAACGCCGATCGTCGGCGCAGTCGAGCGGTTGCGGAAGGGCGAGTCGGACCAACTCGAGACGCTGCAGAACGCCTTCGGCGTCTCCGAATCCGAACTGAAGAACCTCGAAACCCCGATGGGGTACGCCCGCTACTTCATCGAGGAGGCGGACTCCAGCTACAAGACCGGAATGAAGGGACTCGGGCTCTCCATCGACTGGCGGCGGGAGTTCACCACCAACGACGACCGGTACTCGAAGTTCATCGAGTGGCAGTATCGGACGCTGCGGGATCGGGATCGACTGGAGAAGGGACTTCACCCGGTGAAATACTGCACCAACGAACGACAGCCGGTCACGACCCACGACCTGCTGGAGGGGGAGGAGGCGGAGTTCCAGGAGTACACGCTCGTCCGGTTCGGGCTCACCGTCGACGGGGAGTCGGTCACCGCACCGATGGCGACGCTCCGACCCGAGACGGTCCGTGGCGTGACGAACGCCTACGTCCACCCGGACGGCGAGTACGTCGTCGCCGACGTCGACGGGGAGCCGTGGTTCGTCTCCGAAGCGGCAACCGAGAAGCTCCGCCTCCAGGAGCGGGACGTCGAGATCCGGAAGCGCTACAGCGGCGACGAACTCGTCGGCTCGACCGTCGAGAACCCCGTTACCGGCGACGAAGTGTTGATCCTGCCGGCGACGTTCGTCGACACCGACAACGCGACCGGCGTCGTCATGTCCGTCCCGGCCCACTCGCCGGACGACTACGTCGCCCTTCGGGAACTCAAGGAGCGGGCCGACGAGCTCACAGAGTACGGGCTCGATCCCGCCGCGGTGCGGGCGATCGAACCGATCCCGATCCTTTCGGTCGACGGCTACGGCGAGATCCCCGCCAGGGACGCCGTCGAGTCGGCGGGTATCGAATCGAGCGACGATCCGCGGCTGAAGGACGCCACCCAGGAGCTGTACAACCGGGAGTTCCACCAGGGCGAACTGTTCGAGGAGTACGGCGAGTTCGCCGGCGCAGTGATCGAGGACGTCCGCGAGGAGCTGCGGGAGCAGTTCCGCGAGCGGGGAGCCTTCGACCTGATGTACGAGTTCTCCGAGGAGGTCGTCTGTCGCTGCGGCGGCGACGTCGAGGTCGCCTACCAGGACACGTGGTTCCTCACGTACAACGACGACGACTGGAAGGCGATCACGAAGCGTGCCGTCGAGCAGCTCGAGGCGATCCCGGAGAACACCCGCGAGCAGTACACCCACACGATCGACTGGCTCAACGAGTGGCCCTGCATCCGCAACTACGGGCTCGGGACGCGGCTCCCGTGGGACGACGAGTTCGTCATCGAACCGCTGAGCGACTCGACGATCTACATGTCCTACTACACGATCGCCCACCGGCTCGACGAGATCCCCGTCGAGGATCTGGATCACGAGTTCTTCGACGCACTCTTCTACGGCCCGGAGGCGGTCGACGACCCCGACGCGCGCGCGCTGGACCTTCGCGAGGAGTGGCTCCACTGGTACCCCGTCGACTTCCGGTGTTCCGCGAACGATCTCATCTCGAACCACCTGACCTTCTTCCTCTATCACCACGCCGAGCTCTTCGAGGAGTCCCAGTGGCCCGAGGGGATCACCATCATGGGGATGGGACTGCTCGAGGGCGAGAAGATGTCCTCCTCGAAGGGCCACGTCGTCCTGCCGGGCGAGGCGATCGATCGATACGGCGCCGACACGGTTCGGTTCTTCCTGCTTAACTCCGCGGAGCCGTGGCAGGATTACGACTGGCGCGCCGACCGCGTCGAGAGCACGCACAACCAGCTTCGGCGGTTCTGGAACCGCGCACAGGAGGTCATCGAGGCCGCGCCGGCGGCCGACGCCGACGTCGAGCTCCGCCCGGTCGACCGCTGGCTGCTCTCGAAGCTGCAGACGACGATTCGGCGAACGACCGAGGCTCTCGAGGGGTTCGAAACCCGGACCGCCTCTCAGACCGCCTTCTACGGTTTCGAGGAGCAGCTCCGCTGGTACCGACGGCGAGCCGACCTCGAGCGGGAGGGGGCCGCGTGGACGCTCCGAACCGTCCTCGAGGCGCGGCTGCGGATGCTCGCCCCGTTCGTTCCGTTCATGGCGAACGAGCTCCACGAACAGCTCACCGGAACGCCGGCCGAGACGTGGCCGGCTCCCGACGCCGAACTCGAGAGCGACCGGATCGAGGCCCGCGAGGCACTGATCCGGGAGCTCGTCGACGACGTCAACGACATCGTCGACGTCACCGGCACCGACCCCGAGCTGATCCGCGTGATCGTCGCCGCCGACTGGAAGCGAACGGTGTTCCAACAGGTTCGAGAGACCGGTCCCGACGTCGGGGCGGTGATGGGACAGGTGATGCAGCGGCCGTCGCTCCGTGAGAGGGGTGACGAAGTGAACCGGCTCGTCCAGACGCTCGTCGAGTTCGTCCGCGAACGCGACGACGAGACGCTCTCGGCGCTCTCCGACATCGACGAGCGGGACGTCTACGAGGACGCTGCCGGCTTCCTCGCCGACGCCTTCGGGGCGTCGATCGACGTCGTCGCCGAGGAAAACACCGACGACGAGAAGGCCGGGCAGGCCGAACCGTTCCGCCCCGCGATCGTTCTGGAGTGACGGCGTTCGACTCGCGGATTTATTTTCTTCGCGTCCCTAGCTGGCGTATGATAACCGAACGAGCGAACCACGAGCTTTCGCCGCTGCGCCCCGCGTCGGAGCTGCCGACCGCGGTGGTAGTGTTCGTCGTGATCGTCCTCGGCGTCCTGATTCCGCTGATTCCGTTTCTCGCGATCGCCTGGATGATCTCTCGAACGCTTCGTGACGTCAGAAAACAGGTTTCCTGGGAGTGAGACGCTCGGTCCCTCTTACAATGTCGAGTCGACCAGATCGAACGGTGTGCCGTTGTCCCTCTCGTTGGCACGCTGGTAGACGACGCGGGCTGCGGCGACGTCCTGGATCGCCAACCCCGTCGAGTCGAACACCGTCACGCCGTCCTCGTCCGTCCGCCCCGGCGTCTCGCCGGTGACGATCGAACCAAGTTCGGCGTCGATGTCGGCGTCTTCGAGCACGCCACGTGACCACGGGACGTTGATCTCCCCGGAGTGGGTGCACTGTTCGTAGTCGTCGATGACGAGCGTAGCGTTGGCGACGATCTCCTCGTCGAGCTCCTGCTTTCCGGGGGCGTCTGCACCCATCGCGTTGACGTGAGTTCGCTCACCGACGTCGTCGGCGGAGACGATCGGCGATTCGACGGGCGTCACCGTCGAGAGGACGTCACAGGCGGCCGCCTCGGCGATCGAGCCGGCCCGGACGTCGAACTCGTCGCCGAAGCGCTCGAGGAACGCCTCGATCGCCGCCTCGCGCTTGTCGGCGACGACGACCGTCTCGATGTCGCGGACGACGCTGATCGCCTCCAGCTGGGTGTACGACTGGACCCCCGCGCCGACGATTCCGAGCGAGTCGGCGTCGGACACTGCGAGGTGGTCGGTCGCGACCGCCGCCGCCGCGCCGGTTCGCTTGCGCGTCAGCGTCGTCCCGTCCATGATCGACAGCGGGAACGCGTTGCGCGGGTCCGAGTAGATCATCGTTCCCATCACCGTCGGTAGCTCGTACGCCTCGGGGTTGTCGGTGTGGACGTTCACCCACTTGATGCCGGCGGCGTCCCACTCCTCGGCCGCCATGTACGCCGGCATCGATCGAAAGTCGCCGTTGTACTTTGGGAGATCGATGTACGACTTCGCGGGCATCTGGACGTCGCCGCGCTGGTAGGCGCCGAACGCCTCCTCGACGGCGACGATGACCTCGTCCATCCGGGCGTTAGCCGCGACGTCATCACTGTTCAGTAGAAGCGTCTGCATGGTGCAAATATTGCGACACCCGCCACTTAACTGTCTCCTTTTATATCGTCTCTCGGTGGGCTCCCGCGGAAGCGCGGCGTCCGATCAGCCGAGCACGTGTTCGGTGTCGTAGGAGCCCAGAACTCGGACCCAGCCGTTCTTGGCGATCTCTCGGATCTCCTCGAGGGCCGCTTTGGTCCGGTCCTCGTAGAGTCCGCCGGCGATGTCGACGTGGAAAACGTAGTCGCCGAGTCGCTCGCCGCTCGGTCTGGACTCGAGCCGCGAGAGATTGATGTCCCGCTCTGCGAACGGCTCGAGCATCTCCAGCAGCAGTCCGGGGTAGTCGACGTTCGGATAGATGATGAGCGACGTCTTTCCACCCGCTTCGGAGCGCTCGGTTTCCGGCGCGAGGACGACGAACCGCGTGGAGTTCGACGTTCGATCCTGGATGTCCTCGGCGAGCACCTGCAGGTCGTCCCCGGCGTTGTCCGGATGGCCGATCGCGGCGATGGACGGATCCTCTCGGGCGCGCTCGACGCCGCGAGCCGTCGAGGCGACGGCCTCTGTCGCCGCGCTCGGATACTCCCGATCGAGGTAATCCCGGCACTGCGCCAGCGCCTGCGGGTGGCTCGCGATGAGCTCGAACTCGCTGTTCTGGGCCAAAAGCGCGTGACGGATCGGCGTGACGAGCTCCTTGACGACCGCGACGTTGCGGTCCGCCAGGGCGTCGAGCGATTCGGTCACCGACCCCTCGATGCTGTTTTCGATCGGAACGACGCCCCGATCGTACTCCCCGCCAGCGACGCCCTCGACGATGGCCGTGACCGATTCGACGAACTCGACCTCGTCGGCGACCGCCCGCGCGGCGCGGTGTGAATACGTTCCTTCGGGACCCAGCGTGAGCGCCTTCATTGAGACGGGATAGCAGACTACGAGATAAAAGGCGTTCGCCACCGTCCCGTCCGTGAGTGGGGTTGATTAGCCCGCTCTCCGATTCGCCGCCATGCGATTCGAACTGGACCGGGAGCGGTTCGTCGACACGATGCGGGAACAGGCCGAGATCGGTGCCACGGACGGCGGCGGACTCCATCGACTGGCGCTGAGCGATGCGGACAAGGCAGTTCGAGACTGGTTCTGCGAGCAGCTCGAGGCCGCGGGACTGGCGGTTCGGATCGACGCGTTCGGCAACGTTTTCGGCCGCAGGGAGGGCAGAACCGACTCCGAGCCAGTGCTCGTCGGCTCTCATCTGGACTCACAGCCGTACGGCGGTATCTACGACGGGGCGATGGGCGTCGTCGCGGCGCTCGAGTTCGTCCGAGAGCTGAACGACCGCGACGTCGAAACCGAGCGGCCGATCGAGATCGTCAACTGGACCAACGAGGAGGGTTCGCGGTTCCAGCCCGCCATGCAGGGAAGCGGCGTCTGGGCCGGCGCCCACGACATCGAAGCGGAGTACGCCAAGACTGACGACGAGGGGAAAACGGTCCGGGAGGAGCTCGAACGGATCGGCTATCTCGGTGAAGAACCGGCCGAACCCCGCGAAGCGTACGACTCCTACCTCGAACTCCACATCGAGCAGGGACCGTATCTGGAGGAAAACGACAAGGACGTCGGCGTCGTCACCGGCGTTGTCGGCTTCGCGTGGGGTGCGATCACTTACTACGGCGAGGCCGATCACTCGGGACCGACGCCGATGCACCACCGACAGGACGCGCTCGTCGCAGCCGCCGACGTGATCTCGGAGGTTCGGCGCATCCCCTCCTCGCTCGGTGACCGCACCGTCGGTACGGTCGGCTACATCGACGCGAAGCCGAACTCGATCAACATCATCCCCGGCGAGGTGACGCTCACGTTCGGGTTCCGTGACCCCAAGCGCGAGGTGATCGACGAGGCCGTCGCCCGCGTCCTCCTCGAGGCCGAAACCGCCGCCGAACACGAGGGCGTCGACTGGGAGTGGGAGTCCAGAATGGACGTCGACCCCGTCGCGTTCGCCGACCGTACCGTCGATGCCGTCGACGCCGCGGCCGCGGAGCTGGGGTACGACGCGATGCGGATGATGAGCGGCGCCGGCCACGACGCGACGCACGCGAACTCGGTCTGCGACACGGCGATGGTGTTCGCCGTCAGCGAGGACGGCAGGAGTCACAACGAGGCCGAGTATACGAGCTGGGACGACTGTTACACGGCGGCGAACACGCTGGCTGCGGCGGCGCGTCGACTGGCCGACGACGAGTTCTGAGAGACGCCGTCGAGAGCGCCGCTAGCGATTCAGCGTGTGCGTCGCCTCTCCTCTCGCGTTGGCGGCCGCCTCCGCGACGGCTTCCGACAGCGTCGGGTGGGTGTGGATCGTCGCGGCGACGTCCTCGAGTTGAGCACCTAGCTCGATGGCCAGCCCAACTTCTGCGATCAGCTCGGAGGCCTCGGGGCCGACGATCCGTGCGCCGAGGACGAACTCCGTCTCCGCGTCGGCGATGATTCGGACGAACCCGTCGCTCTCGCCGAGTGTTAGCGCACGACCGGAGGCACGCATCGGCATCTCGCCGACGACCGGATCGAAGCCGGCCGCCTCGGCTTCGGCCTCGTCCATCCCGACCGTTCCGATCTCGGGATCGGTGAACACCGCCGCCGGGACCGCTTGATAGTCCAGCGCGGCCGGCTCGCCGGCGATAACCTCCGCGGCGACGTGGCCCTCCTTGTACGCCTTGTGTGCGAGCATCGGCTCGCCCGCGACGTCGCCGACGGCGAAGACGTTCTCGACGGCGGTCCGTGCCTCCTCGTCGGTGTCGAGCGTTCCGTCGTCGTTCGGCTCCAGACCGACCGCCTCGACGTTCGCCGTCTCGGTCACCGGCTGTCGGCCGACCGCGACGAGCACCGTTTCGGCGGTGTACTCGCCGACCTCGCCGTCCTCGGTTTCGGTAGTGACGAAGGCGTCGCTGCCGGTCTCCTCCCATCCCTGGGCTGCCTCGCCGAAGTTGAACTCGATGCCCAGTTCCTCGGCGCGGTTCCGGACGACCCGGGTGATGTCGTCACCGTAGCCCGGCAGGATGTCGTCGAGCATCTCGACGACCGTCACGTCGGTTCCGAGCTTCGCGAACACCGTCGACAGCTCCATCCCGATGTAGCCGCCACCGACGACGAGTAGCGAGTCGGGAACCGTCGTGAGATCGAGGGCGTCGGCCGAGCTCAGGATCCGCTCGCCGTCGAATTCGAAGCCCGGAAGCTGGATCGGCCGGCTGCCGGTCGCGAGGATGGCGTGTTCGAACTCGATCGATTCGCTTCCCTGCCCCTCGCCCTCGTGGACGACGCGGGCGGTGGAGTCGTCGACGAACTCCGCTCGCCCCTCGATCAGGTTGACGCCGTTGGCCTTACAGAGCTTCTCGACGCCGCCGGTGAGCTGATCGACGACGCCGTCCTTCCAGCCGATCATCCCGGCCATGTCGACGGCCGGATCCGCGTGAACGCCCATCTCCTCGGCGTGTTTCGCGTCGTGGGCGATCTCCGTCGCGTGGACGAGTGCCTTCGAGGGGATACAGCCCGTGTTCAGACACGTCCCGCCGTAGGCGTCCATCTCGACGAGCGTCACGTCCAACTCGAGTTGGCCGGCGCGGATCGCCGCGACGTATCCGCCGGGCCCTCCGCCGATGACCAGTACCTCCGTTCCGGTTGCGATGTCTCCGACGACCATTCGTATCCGTCTGTTCGCGGCGTGGTGATAAAGGCTACCGGGGATCGTCGCCGTCCGCTCCTCACAGCCGCTTCCGCCAATTACTCCTCTCGGCTCCCCAGTTCTCGGAGTTTCCTCTGTGGCCGTGCGTGGATCTTCCGGTGGCGGTTCGTCCCTTCGTCTACGAGACTGACGTAGTCCAAACGGTAGCCTCGTATCCGACGAGCATTTCCGGGTAGACCGCGTCACACCGTGTATGAACGCGAATCCGCCGACAACTCGCGGCCGCCACAGTTCGCTGTACCATCCATGACACGAAAAGACGACTATTACAATCGCGCCAAACAGGAGGGGTACCGGTCGCGGGCTGCGTACAAGCTCAAACAGCTGAACGAGGAGGCCGGGCTCTTCGGCCCCGGCGACACCGTCGTCGACCTCGGCGCCGCTCCCGGCGGTTGGCTCCAGGTCGCGAGCGAAACCGTCGGCGAGGAGGGGACCGTCGTCGGCGTCGACCTCCAGCGGATCGAAGAGATCGACGGCGTCGAGACGGTTCGCGGCGACATGACCGACGCCGAGACGCGCGAGGAGGTCGTCGCCCTCGTCGGCTCCGCCGACTGCGTCGTCTCTGACATGGCACCGAACATGACCGGTGAGTATTCGCTGGATCACGCCCGGTCGGTCCATCTCGCGCGGATGGCGTTCGAAACCTCCCTCGAACTGCTCGCTCCGGGTGGCGACCTCGCAGTCAAGGTGTTCGAGGGCCCCGACACCGACGAGCTCCGCGCCGACATCGACCGGGAGTTCGAGTACGTCCGTTCGATCCACCCGCCGGCGTCACGTCCGGCCTCCTCGGAGCTGTATCTGGTTGCCAAGGGGCGGCTCACGGCACCCGTGCGGAAGGGTGATCGGATCGACGTGACGATCGAGGACGTCGGACGCGAGGGTGACGGAATCGCGAAGGTCGAGGGATTCACCCTCTTCGTTCCGGGCACCGAAGCTGGCGAATCGGTCGAGGTCGTCGTCGACGACGTGAAGCCGCGCTACGGCTTCGCCGAGCGGACCGAGTAGCGATCAGTTCCCTTCTTCGAGCTCGTCGAGACGCCTGTCGTGTCTGCCGAGCCGTCGTTCGAGTTCGTCGAGCCGTGCGCTCCGGCGACGATGCGTGCGAATCAGCGAAATCACGGCGTAGACGATCGCCCCGACCAACAGCAGGTTGATCGTGAGGATGAAAAGCTCCGGGCCGCCGGGAACGCCGAGTTGGAGGACTCCCATACCGATCGGTGGCGTCGCCGTGAACAAAAACGCTCGTCTCAGCTGAGATCCGAATCGCGCCGGATCGCGCCCGTGATCAGATAGACGAGTGGGGTGTCGAGCACCGCGATGGCGAGCTTCAGCACGTACTGGCCGACCATCAGCGAGACGACGACGCCGCCCGGCAACTGTGGGCCGAGGCCGACGTACGTCGGGAGCAGCCAGAAGGCCAATCCGACGAAGATGACGGTGTCGATCGCCTGACTCGTCCCCGTCGAGGCGATGTTGCGGAGCCAGAGCCGTTCGCCGTCGGTGAACTCCTTCAGCCTGTGGAAGACGACGACGTCGTAGTTCTGACTGACGACGTAGGCCAGCAGGCTCGCGGCGACGATGTTCGTCGACGCGCCGAGCACCAGTTCGAACGCGCCCGGATCGATACTCGAGGGCGCCGCGGGAGCAACTATCGTCGACCACACGAGTGCCAGCACGAGGAAGTTCAACAGGAAGCCGACGTTGACCAGCACCTGCGCGGCGCGCTTGCCGTACAGTTCCGTGTAGCAGTCCGAGGCGAGAAAGGTCAGCGCGTACGCGAGCGCCGCTCCCGGGAGCGCCAGTTCGGCGCCAGCGAGCGGGAGCGCGAACGGGAGTTCGAACGCCAGCACCTTCGAGGCAGTCAGCTGTGCGGTGACGAGCGCGGCGACGAAGAGTCCCGCAAGCGCGACCGCCCCAGCCGGGAGCGGCGGGGCGTCGCTCCGCCCGTGGGCTTCACTCATCGCTCTCGAGTCGATCGTGGCGGGCGTCGATCTCGTCGAGGAGATCCAGCGTCTTCCGAACCGACGCGCGGACCGCCTCGCTTCTGTTGACGAATTTCCCGTCCTCGCCGACGTGGGCGTCGAGATCGTCGAGCAGTTCCTGCGGGATCTCGACGCTTATCTTGGGCATGGGACAGCTCCGGCGAAATGCGTTCTCGGTACTCTCATGGTATTCCCTCGGTCATACCATACCGCCCCCGAATAAAAGTATCTCGACTCCGCCGCTCGCGCCGATTTACGTGTTGAACCGAGCTAGCGTCGACGTGCTGTCGTTCGACTCGGCCGTCCAGACGAGCCGCAGGTCGTCCTCGTCACCGAACGCCCCGCTGACCGAGTCACCGGCCGTCACCCGGTCGCCGCTGACCGACTGATCGAGGCTCCCGTCGTTCCAGTGGTCGGCGTCGTTCCACGTCGCGTTCGAGCTGGCGAACGACAGCTGTTCGGCGTCGACCCCGTCACCGCCTTCGTGGGTGATCGTCAGGTTGCCGTCGGAGTGGTCGAAGCTGAACTGCGCGTTCGGCGTCGTCTCCTGGGGTTGGTTACCTAACTCGAGGACGAACGCCCCGATGACGGCCGCGAGGATGACGGTAATCGCGACCATCAGGATGACGCCGATCACCGGGGACACCGCGTTCTCGTCGGTCAGTAATCCGCGGATACTGAACCGGCGTTTCGTTTCGCTCTCCGCATCGTTGGATCGTTTGTTTCCGATCATGCTACGGTCATCAGACAAGCTTCACATACCCATTGTAATGGA
>SKTU01000017.1 GCA_007122455.1 Haloarculaceae archaeon
CGTTCGTCGAGACGCTCTCGACGCCGGCGTACTTGCACTGTGCGTCGAACATCCGCGTGATCGCTCGGACCGTGTTCTCGTCGATCGGGAACGATCGGAGCCAGCGACGAACCGCCGAGGAGCCGCCGTCCTCGAGTCGTTCGAGCAGTTCCTGCTGGAAGTCGAGGATCTCCCGACCCAGGTCGTAGCTGAGCGGGAGCCGCTCGGAGAACCACGACGGCACCGTCGCTCGTTCTGTCGTCGGATCGACGTAGACGTTCGACCCCCGCCGGTAGCGGTACTCGTAGTTCGTTCCGCCGAGTACGAACACGTCGCCGGCCTCCAGCGTGTCGAGGTACTCCTCGTCGAGCTGGCCGACCCACTCCTCACCCGATCGGGTGAAGACGTCACAGCTGAACGAGTCGGGGATCGTTCCGATGTTAGTCATGTAGATGACGCGGGCGAGGCGGCCGCGCTTGCCGACGAGTGGCGTTCCAGGATCGTACGCCTCGTAGTGGTGTTCGCCGCCGGGCGGATCGTTCTCGTCCCGCCAGATTTTCGCGTAGACGTTTCGGTCCTCCATTCCCTCGTAATCGGCAGTCAGATACCTGAACAGCGTTTCGAACGACGCCTCGTCGTAGTTCCGGTACGGGTACGCGCTCGTGAGAACGCGCCGGATCTCCGCTTCCGGCCGGGGGCCGTTGATCGCCATGCCGTACACCTGCTGTACCGCGACGTCGTGGGCGTTCTCCGGGACGAAGACTCGATCGACGAAACCCTCCTCGGCCTTCCGGAGCATCACCGCACACTCGAGAAGCTCGTCCCGATCGAGGGCGAACACTCTCCCCTTCACCGTCTCGCCGAGTCGGTGACCCGCCCGTCCGACGCGCTGGAGGAGTGCGGCGACGGATTTCGGCGAGCCGATCTGGACGACCAGATCGACGTGCGGCATGTCGATCCCGAGCTCGAGCGACGTCGACGTCGTCACGACGTCGAGATCGCCGGCCTTCAACCCCGACTCGATCTCAGTGCGGCGGTCCTTCGACAGCGAGCCGTGGTGACAGCCGCTGTTCGCCTCGTCGAACTCGCCGCGCTCCCGAAGGTTCGCCAGTACCCGCTCGGCACCGGACCGCGTGTTCGTGAACACGAGCGTGTTCGTGTGACTCTCGATCAGTTCGATCAGCCGTTCGTAGAACCGATCCGACACCACGTCGTAGGGGGTGTGTATCAGATCGTCGGTCGGACACTCCAGTTCGATGTCGAACTGCCGGACGAACCGGGCGTCGACGATCTCGAACGGTCTCGGTTCGCCGTCTTCCCGGCCGACGAGGAACTCTCCCATCCGCTCGAGCGGTTCGACGGTCGCCGAGCAGCCGATTCGCGTCGGGGAGGACGCACAGAGCCGCTCCAGTCGCTCGAGGGAGACCGATAGATGCGTACCGCGCTTGTCGTCCGCGAGCGCGTGAATCTCGTCGACGATGACGTACTCCACCGTCTCGAGTCTCTCCTTGAATTTCGGGCTATTGAGCAGTATCGCGAGTGTCTCCGGCGTCGTGTTGAGGATGTGCGGCGTCTCCTCGAGCATCGCCCGACGCTCGGCGTCGTCGGTGTCGCCGTGCCGTATCGCGTGTCTCACCTCCACCGGTTGGCCTCGATCGGCGAGCTTCTCGGTGATCCCGGTCAGCGGTTCGGTCAGGTTCCGGTGGATGTCGTTCGCCAGCGACTTCAGCGGCGAAACGTAGAGACAGTAGACGCCGTTGTCCAACTCCCCCTCGCGGGCGCGCCCGAAGAGGTCGTCGAGGATTGCGGTGTAACTCGCGAGGGTCTTCCCGCTCCCGGTCGGTGCACAGACCAAGCTGTTGATCCCCTCGTCGATCAGCGGAATGGCTTCCTTCTGCGGTGGCGTGAAGAGGCCGCCGTTGTCGGGGACGAACGCGGCGAACTGTTCGACCCACCACTCGCGAATCACCGGATCGAGCCGAGCCAGTACGTCGGCGTCGTCGATCGCAACGGTCGCGGGATCGTAGTCGACCCCGCGGGTTGCGAGCAGCGATCTGACGTCAGCCTCGGCGTCGCCCATCTACCCAACGGTAGGTGTTCGATCCGGAAGTATCTGGGTGTCGATCGCAGGGGACTTCACGCCGGCTTCCGTCTCGGCGGTATGGACGTGACATTCCTCGGAACCGGCTCCGCGATCCCGTCCGGTGATCGGTTCCAGACCGGCCTCCTGCTCGAATCTGACGACGCCGAGACGCTGCTCGTCGACTGCGGTAGCGGCGTCGCTCACGCCCTCGCGGGAACCGAGACCGGTATCGGGGGGATCTCGACGATCATCCTGACCCACCACCATCCGGATCACGTCGACGATCTGCTCGCGATCCTCATCGCGCGGTGGCTCTCCGACTGCCCGGAGACGGAGATCGTCGGTCCCGAGGGGACCGCAGCGCTCCTGGAGGGGTATCTCGACTGTCACGGTGATCTGAAGGAACACATCGATCCCGACGTCCGGGAGATCGAGCCGGGATCGTTCGCCGTCGCGGGATACGACGTCGAGGCCGTCGAAACGGATCACTCGGTGTACTGTCTCGCCTACCGCTTCGAGAGCGGCGGCGCGGCGTTCACCTTCTCGGCCGACACGGAGCCCAGCGCCGCCGTCGCCGACCTCGCCGACGGCTCCGCGGTGCTCGCCCACGACTGCTCGTTTCCGGACGGCATCGACGTGGGCAACCACTCGACCCCGACGGGGATGGGAAAGGCGCTCGCGGGAACCGAGATCGGGCGGATCTATCTCACTCATCTCTACCCTCACACGGACGGACGCCACGAGGAGATGACGGCTGCGGCCGAGGAGTACGTCGACTGCGACGTGCGGGTCGCACGCGACGGGCTGACGGTTCGCGTAACTGCGGAGCAGTAAGCCGGCGTTCCGAGGCTCAGGAGCCGACTTCGACGCCGGTGATCTCCACCCGGAGGCCACCGGCGTCGCCGTCGACGAGCGAGACCGACCAGCCGTGGGCGTCAGCGATCCGCCGGACGATGCTCAGCCCGAGCCCGGTTCCCGTTTCGGACGTCGAGTGTCCAGTCTCGAACGCACGCGCCATCTCGTCGGCGTCGATTCCGTCACCGTCGTCGGCAACGAAGAAGCCGCCCTCCGTGCGTCCGATCGTGACGGTGATCCCGCCACACTCCGGGGAACCGTGTTCAATGGCGTTTCGAATCAGGTTCTCGAGCAGCTGCTGGAGCCGTCGGGGGTCCGCGCGAACCTCGGCGTCGGTGTCGATCTCGAGCGTTCCGTCGTTCGTTTCGACGTTCCGCCAACAGCGTCTACCGAGGTCGGCTAGGCGAACCAGCTCGGTTTCGCCGATCGCCTCTCCTTTCTGAGCGAGAGCGAGCAGGTCGTCGATCAGCGTCTCCATTCGCTCGTGTGCCGATCGAACGTCCGCGACGTAATCAGTCTCGCACTCGGTATCGATCAGCTGCAGATAGCCGTTCGCCACGCCGAGCGGATTCCGGAGGTCGTGACTCACGACCTCGGCGAACGCCTCGAGCTGTCGCTCCCGCTCCTTGCGATCGGTGACGTCCCGGATCGTCCCGACCGTCCCTCGAAGCTCGTCGCCGTCCCACAGTAGCGTCTGGCGGACCTCACAGCGCCGCCGTTGGCCGTCTGCCGTGTGAATCGTCCCCTCGAAAACCCCAATGCGGGAGTCGTCCCCGTCCAGTAGTCCCCGGATCTTCTGCTCGGCTTTCAGTACGTCCTCCTCGGAGATGACGAACGAGGCGTGCTCGCCGATGATCGTTTCGGGCTCGTAGCCGGTGAGCTCCGTGAAGGCGTCGTTGACGAACTGCACGTAGCCGTCCGAGTCGAGTTCGAAGACCGGATCCGCCATCGTCTCGACGATCCGCTCGTACCGCTCGAGTTCGCTCGCTTGCCGCTGGAGTCGGTTGGCGTGTTCGACGCGGTCGAGTGCCGACGCCGCGTTCGCCGCGAGGATCGACGCGAGTTTGACGTCGTCCTCGTCGAACACGTCGACGTCAGTCTCGCTCACCGCCAGAACGCCGTGGTCTCCGATCGGGAGGTACATCCCCGAGCGAGTTCCGTGCCGATCGTAGCCGTCGTTCAGGGCATCGAGATCTCCACGGACGACTGGCTCTCCGCGTTCGAACGCCTCGCCCGCGGGGGCCTCGCCGACGTCGTAGACCGGTCGCCGGCCGACGTCGTCCGGGAGCTCCTCGCTCACCGAACAGACGGGAAGTAACCGGCTGTCCGAGTGGAGGCGAACGACGTTGTTGGCGTAGCCGAGCGTCCGGTTGGCGGCCGTCGCAACCGCTACCGCGACGTCGTCGTCGGTATCGGCGTCGAGCAGTTGCCGCGTCGAGCTGTGGAGCTCTTCGATTCGGCGCTCACGCTCCTTTCGATCCGTGACGTCCGTGATGAACCCCTCGAGGATCTCGCACCCCTCGTCTCTGATCGCCCGTCCGCGCTCCCAGACCCACTTCGTTTCGCCGCTGGCCGTCAGGATCCGGTAGGTGATCTCGAACGGCTCGCCGTCCCCGAGTCGTCCCTGCGCCTCGTTCCAGAGCTCGTTCCGGTCCGCGGGATGTACGATATCCGTCCCCCACGTTACGTCGTCGCGCTCGAGGGACGCCGCGGAGTAGCCGACGAGCGCCTCACATTCGCCCTCGACGTCGATCATCTCCCAGTTGGGACTGTTTCGACACCGGTAGACGATCCCCGGGAGGTTGCTGATCAGCGTCTCGAGGTAGCGCTTCCGGTCCTGGAGCTCCTCTCCCGACCAGTACCGATCGACCGCGTTCGTGATCCGGTTGGCCAGCAGCGCGTACTGGTCCGTCCCGCTGCTCTTCTGGAGGTAATCCGTGACGCCGGCGGTGATCGCCTCGCTGGCGATTTCCTCGCTCCCCTTGCCGGTGAAGAGGATGAACGGGAGTTCCGGGTACGTCGACCGGATGGTCTCCAGTAGTTCGATACCGGTCGTTCCCGGCATGTCGTGATCGGAGACGATGCAGTCGACGTCCTCGACTTCGAGAACCGACGGCACGTCCGCGGCGTCGTTCACCGTCGTCACGTCCAGCCGCGGGTTCTCGCGGGCGAGAAACGCCGCCGTCAGGTCCGTAAACTCCGGATCGTCGTCGACGTGGAGCACGCTGATTCGGTCGGTCGTCGTCTCCATCACTCGATCACCGGGAGTAATACGTGGGGCACCATGGAGCTTCGGGCCGTCGATCGTTCATTGGAGCCTGTATCGGAGTAGCGCGGCGATTCCGCCCAAGTTTGCGAGCTGCTGTCCGGGATCGAACTCCCCGGAGAAGACGACGACGTCACCGCCCTGTCGTTCGACGTTCTCGATCAGTTCGTTGGCGTCGACGTCCCACTCCCCCTCGTTGGCGCGTTCGACGCGGAGGCGCTCGTCGAGGATCAGGAGCGTCTCGACCGCACCGAACTCGGCAGCTTCGGCGACACTTTCGACCCCGTAGGCAGCTTTCGCACCTTGAGCGATCTGTGCCATGAGCTCGTCGACGAGTTCGGCTTCGCGAGCGATTCGCGTCTCCGTCTGAATCCGATCGACGGCGCCGCGCTTCAGCACCTCGTGGACGCCTCGATCGCCGACGCTGGCGGTGTCGACCGTCTGGATCTTCTCGGCGACGTCCGGGGCGTTCTGTTCGATGTACTCGAGCGCGTCCTGTTTGGTGAAGCCGGGACCGGCGAGAACGATGGCAGTCACGTCGAGCCGTTCGAGGACCTCGGTCAGTTCGGCGAACAGCTCCGTCCGGTCGCGGGCGTACTCGCCCTTCCCGGTCGTCCCGGAGAGCGACGCCCGCTCGTCGACGCCGTACTGGGCGACCGTGTGGACGTACGCGGCACCCTCTTCGACGGTCGCGACCGCGACGTCGGGGTTTTCGGCCGCCTCGACGGCCTCCTCGAGCCGCTCGAGCTGATCGACCTTCCACAGCTTCTCGATCGCGATCTCGTCGTGCTCCTCGATGTTGAGCGTGTGATGGAAGCCGAGTTGATCCTCCCGCGAGCAGTCGACGATCTCGCCACCGACGCGGAGCCTGTTTGCGAACTTCGCGAACTCGACGTCGTCGACCTCGACGGCAACCCACAGGTGCTCCCGCTCGCCGCCGGTGTCCCGAAGCGCGTCGTCGTCGCGCTGAATCCGACGGGTCGTGTCCCCCGAAACCCGATCTCCGGGTTCGAGTACGTAGGTTAGATGCCACAGATCGTCGAGGCTCTCCGGAACGACGGTGATCCGCTCCCGGCGATCCTCGATCCGCGTCCGATCGGCGATGCGCATATCCTCCATCCGAGAGCGTCCGGTAAGTGTCCTGCTACTCGTCGGTAAGGGTAAGTGGACGCCGAACGCCACTCGTGGTATGACACAACCGCTCGACGACGTCGACGTACTCGAGCTGTCGACGATGATCGCGGGGCCGTACGCGGGTCAGCTGCTCGGCGATCTCGGTGCGAACGTGGTGAAGATCGAACGCCCCGGCGGCGGCGAGCTCGCCCGCGGACTCGAACCCCGCATCGGCGACGAGAGCTTCTACTACCTCACCGCGAACCGGAACAAGCGGAGCCTCGCGCTGGACGTCACGAGCGACGATGGCCGGGAGCTGTTCCTCGAACTCGCAGCGGACGCCGACGTCGTGCTCTGTAACTTCCCGCCGACGTTCACGGAGCGGTACGGCATCGACTACGACACCGTCCGCGAGCGGAACCCGGAGATCGTCTACTGTGCGATCTCCGCGTACGGGTCGACGGGACCGTATCGCGACGAACCGGGGATCGATACGACCGTCCAGGCGCTCTCTGGAGCGATGTCGATGACCCGAGACGAGGAAACGGGACCGATGCGCAGCGGCGTCCCGATGAACGACGTCTTCGCCTCGCTGTACGCCCTCAGCGGGATCGTGACGGCACTGTTCGAGCGCGAAATCGGCGACGGCGGCGGCGACTTCGTCGACGTCTCGCTGCTGGACGCGGGGATCGCCGGACTGACGACGCGGGCGACCTACAGCATGACGACCGGGGAACCGTACCCGCCGTTCGGTCGGCGGCACAACTACTTCGCCCCCGAAGGCGTCTACGAACTCGCGGATGGCGACGTCCAGCTCTCGGTCGTCACCGACCGACACTGGGCGTGGTTCTGTGAAGCGATCGACGCACCGGAGCTCGCCGCCGACGAGCGCTTCGAGACGACGAACGAACGCGTTCGCAACCGAGGAGCGCTAGAGGGCGCACTGGAATCGGCCTTCGACGGGTGGACAGTCGACGAACTCGTCGCGGCACTTCGGGACGCCGGCGTGCCCGCGGCGCCGGTCAACGATACGGTATCGGTGTGGGAGAACGAACAGGTGGCGGCACGGGAGATGCGCCGAACGTTCGAACACCCGTCGGCGGGCGAGGTCGACACGCTCGGCTTCCCGGTGAAATACGAGAACATCGATCCGTCGATCGACCTTCCACCGCCGATGCTCGGCCAGCACACGGCCGAGGTGCTGTCCGAACTCGGCTACGACGAGGGGACGATCGACCGACTCGTCGAGGATGGGATCGTCGCTCGGGACGACTGAGTCGAGTCACCGTCACCTTCGTTCGTGCCAGTCGTCGGAGAGCGGACGCACGGCCCGCCGAACGTTGGGGCCGAACACCGACCCCGAATCGGGTTCGGCGTCGATCGGCTCGAAGCCGTACGCGTCGCCGATCCCCCGACCGTAGAGATACCGCGTGGCGGCGCTCAGATGGAATCGGAGGAACACCCCGATGAGGATCGGATACAGCAGATACGCGAACGGGGCAACGACGAGCTGAATCGTCGCCGAGAACGCCCACGCGACCGCGTAATCCTCGGTGAACGCGCCACTGACGACCGTTCGTACCTCGAAGGCGGCACCGAGTCGGCCGGTGTAGGCGAACCGACCGACGGCGACCGGGAGCGCGTAGAGCGCTCCGATTAGATAGAGGAGCGTCACGATCACGACGATCCCCGCCGTCGCTTGCACGGCAGTCGCTCGAACCGTCGCGTCGGCAAACGAGTCCAGATTCGCGATCGTCCCCGCGGCGACCACCACGACCACGCCGGGGACGAGATACGCCGCCGAGATCACAGTCGCCTTTATGCCGTCGACCAGTAGTGAGCCGAGCTTTTCGAACGTCGGCGGCGTCGCGTTCGGCCGACTGATCGTCGTGCGGACGATCCGAACGTGGTAGCCGCGGACGACGAGCCACGGAATGGGGGCGGCGAGAGCGAGCGGAGCGAACACCGTCGAGAGACCGGTGAGGCCGACGAGCGCGTAGGCAGCGACGAGCAATCCGCCGCCGACGAGGATGGCCCGTCCGCCGTGCGGTGGACGGGTCGGGTAGCCGAGAGCGGCCCGAAACATACCGCGACCGACGGGCGACGGTCGCTTATAACCGGGGGCTCACTCGTCGACGGCGCGGCTCCCACCCGGTGGGCAGAACTCCTGAATCCGGTCCGGACTCGCGATCTTTCGGACGAAGCTCGTGTCCGCGAACCGCTCTCGGAACGTCCGGTAGAGGCGCTTGGCGATGTCGTTTTGGGCGTACTGGCCGGGCTCGATGCGGACCGAGGTCTCGGCCCTGGGCTCGATGGCGGCCGGCGGACCGCCGATCACTCGCGTCTCCGGCTCGCAGCTGATGCCGATCGCGACGCCGACTGGCGTGTCCCGGTAGTACTCCCTGTCGCCGCGGATGACGAAACTTCCCTTCTCGATGTACTCGCCGCTCTCGGGAGTTTTCGACACCTGATCGGCGTCGACCTCGTAGACGTCGCCCGCGAACTTGCCGTCCTTCCACACGGAGGAGTACGAGACGGCGAACTGTGCCGCCTCCTCCCGACTCGACGTCGGGATGTCGACCTCGCGGGCCGCCTCGTCCGGGGCGGTCGCCTTCAGTACGGTTACGGGTGCGCCGTGAGCCTGAGCGTGGAAGAACCGGTCGGACGGGTCGAGATACTTCTTGACGAGTTCCTCGTTCTGGTCGGCGTTTCGACCGCCAAGCACGAGAAAGCCGTCGGTGGTTCGGAACCAGCGGAACCGCTCGTACCACTGCTCGTCGTACCGGATCGGGATCGAACTCATCGAGAGGTAATCCCGATCGACCTCCTCGTCGATCTCATCGGGCTCGTCGTCGGCGTTCCACTCCTCGCGCCGCCGCTTGACCGCCTCGAGATCCTCGCGCGTGTCGGCTATCGCGGCCATGGCTCCCTCCTTCTTTTCGGCGATCCGCTTGGCTTCGGTGTAGAGCCGGTCGGCGTTTCGCTCGACGCCGAGTTCGGGGTCGAGTTCGATCCCGGTTCCGTCGATCTCGACCGTCACCATTCCCTCCGCACCGTTCACGCCGACGACTGCCTCCGCCGCGGCGATCCCGCGATCGGCACCCTCCTGAAACGTCTCCTCGATCCGCTCCCACGGAACGCCGTCCTCGCGCGCCTCGACGACCGTCGAGCAGATATCGTCGACGAGATCGTAGTTGGCGTAGAGCGCCTCGGCCTTCTGACGTTCCGCCTCGGCCTGCTCCTCGAAGGAGTCGATTGCACCCTCCTGCTGTTCGATGATCCGCTCGTGTTTGGCGATCTCCGATTCGAAGTCCGGACGGTCGGTTCCTGTTTCGACGGGCTCGTCGCCTTCGGCTTCGAGCCGAGTGAAGTACTCGTCGAGTGCGCCGTTGAACGTCTCGAAGGCGGTCGCCGAGTAGCCGGCGGCCTCGTGTTCCTCGAGAGGGATCGGCGTCGCGTCGACGACGGCCTCGTCGTCCTCGTAGAGCCGCGGCTGTAGCTCTCCCGACAGGACTGGGCTCCGGAGGCGTTCGACGGCGTCGAAGAGCGCCTCGTACTGTTCGTCGGTCGCGTCGGCGATTTCAGTCGTCTTCTCGACGCCGGCACGGGTACAGAGCTCCTCACCGTACAGTCCGCCGAAGTTGAGCTGCGTCGCGAGCGTTCGCACGAGATCCGTGTCGGACTGTTCCATCTTCGCGCGGAACGCCTCGTAATCGCAGTCGAACGGATCGAACCGCGAGTCGGGATAGCCGTATTGGGAACCCGGTGCGACGGTACGGGATCGGAGCCGAACCGTGTCCAGCGAACCGATCACCTCCAGATCCTCGGTACAGACGGCGAGGTTCCCATCGCCGAACAGTTCGACGACGATGAGCGTCGTAGCGTCGTCCCGCTCGAAGCGGAACGTGAGGATCCGGTCGAAGCCGTACTGCTCGACGCCCTCGAAGTTGGCCCCCGCGATCCGGTTGCGAAGCATCATCGCGAAATTTGGCGGCCGACCGGGTGCGTCGGGGACGTTGGACTGTGCGGCGACGTGAACGCGCTTCGGGTCGCGAACTTCGAGCAACAGCTCGATCCGCCCGCGATCGAAATCCCGCATCTTCAGCCGCACCAGATCGTCGTCGTAGAGATAGGCCTTGTCGACGACGGCGCCGGTGTACTCCCGAAGCTCGCCGACCAGAGCGGCGAGATCGACGCTCGTCATCGCCCGCTTTCGATCCATATCCGCACCCAGTAGCGGCCGGCTAAAGGGCGTGTCGCTCCGCGGAAAGCGCTCGCGTCCGCGTCGACGTTCGTGGTTCGTGGATCGGCCGTTCACGTGAACGGAACCCCGTTCCCAGTTTCCGAGAAGTCGGCGAGTACTTTTGACCGCTCCTGCTATCGTAGTCGTATGGCCACGGTAGATCGCGTTCTGGTGCCGATGGACGGCTCACCGCTTTCGAAGAGTGCCCTCCGAATCGCACTCGAGGAGTACCCGGACGCGGAGCTGACCGTACTCCACGTCATCGACCCGACACAGCCGGGGTACAGCTATCCGATGGATCTCGATCTCGACACCGAACCGTTACACGGCTCCGAGGAGTGGTACGAGCGCTCCGAGGAGCTCGAAGAGGAGCTCTTCTCGGAGGTGAACGCGATTGCCGACGAGTACGACGCGACCGTCGCGACGGAGTCGGAGATCGGCGAACCGGGACGCGTGATCGTCGAATTCGCCGCCCAGAACGACATCGATCAGATCATCCTCGGAAGTCACGGGCGCGACGACGAGGAACAGCAGCTCCTCGGAAGCGTCACCGAAGCGGTGATGTTTCGATCCCCGGTACGCGTGCTCCTGGTTCGCTGATCCGCGTCGGGTGTCGCAACGGTTTTGCACGGCGCTTTCGGAGCCACCGGTATGGACGACCGCCTCGCTGTCCTCTCGGCCGTCATCGTCGGCGGCGCACTCACCGTCGTCGGTGCGTTCGAGTTCGTCCTTCCGCGCACGCTCCCCGAACCGCTCGCGACGGGACTGTTCGTCTGCGGGACTGGCGTCGCTTTGATCGTCGGCGGGGCGGTGACCGCGCGAGCGAGCAACGTACCGCGAACGCTCGTCGCCGCGACCGCAGTCGGCGTCGGGACGCTCGCGGCGGCCGTCTTCTCACCGGGATCGCTCACCTTCGGCGGCGTCTTCTGGCTTGGAACCGTCTCCTTCGCCCTCGTCGTCGCGGGTGTGGTTCAGACGGTGCGGACCGTTCGTTGACACCCCTCACGGTAATCGGAAACGGACGACCTGGTGGACCCGACCTTCCGGAATAGTCGTCAGTTGGCCACAGTTTATACTATCTCTGTGCTAACGGTAACCATGGACGATCGTGCGAGCCGCGAAGCCGGTGAACGACTCATCGAACGACTGGGTGAACAGGGAGTCGAATACGTGTTCGGCACGTTCGGCACCGACCACCCGACGCTCATCAAGGGACTGGCGGCCGAGGGCGATCCCACGCCGATCATCGCCCCCCACGAGATGGTCGCCGCCAGCGCCGCTCACGGCTACGCGCAGGTGACCGGGAAGCCGGGATGCGTGCTGGTCCACGTCGACGTCGGCACGGCGAATCTCGTGGCGGGAATGCACAACGCCAGCCGCAGTCGCGTCCCGCTTTTCGTTTTGGCCGGACGAACGCCCCTGACGACCGGCGGCGATCTTCCCGGGTCGCGGAGTATCTTCGTCCACTGGTATCAGGACGTCGCCGACCAGCACGGGCTCGTCCGGGAGTACACGAAGTGGGAGAGCGAGCTCAAGACGGCGGCCAACGTCGAGAGCGTCGTCGATCGAGCCGTCGAGGTCGCCACGGCCGATCCCACCGGCCCCGTTTACGTGACGCTTCCCCGAGAGATTCTCCGGGAGGACGCGCCCCCGTCGACCCCCGTCCGAACGCCGTCGAACCGGACGTCGACGCTCGACGAGGCGACCCGAACCGACCTCCTCGACCGCCTCCGAGCGGCCGAGCATCCGCTCGTCGTCACGAGCTATCTCGGCCGCGATGAGGGCGCAGTGTCCGTTCTCGAGTCGTTCGCCGAGACGGTCGGCGTGCCGGTCGTCGAGGCCGCTCCGGCGTTCGATCTGAACTTCCCCCGCGATCATCCGCTTCACTTCGGTTTCGCCGCCGAGCCGTACTTCGACGACGTCGACCTGCTGTTGGTCGTGAACTGCGACGTCCCCTGGGTTCCGAAGCGCGGTCGTCCACGGTCGGACGCGACGGTCGTCCACGTCGACGACGACCCCGAAAAGACGCGCTATCCGAACTGGGATTACTCCGTCGACGTTCGGCTACGGGCGAACGCCCGGAGGGTGCTGGAGGAGCTGACGACGGCGTTCGATCCGACGGACGGGGCGGATCGCCGCGAGCGCTTCCGGAGCCACGGGAAGTCGCTTCACGAGGAATGGCACGAGTCGGTTCCCGGGGCCGAATCGATCGACGACATCACCCCGGCCTTTCTCTCGCGGACGCTCGGCGATCTGCTCGAGGACGACGCGGTCGTCGTCGACGAAACCGTGACGAACACACCGTCGGTGCTCCGACACAGCGAGCGAACCGAACCGGGGAGCTACTACTCGTACTGTTCGAGCGGGCTCGGCTGGGGGCTCGGGGCGGCTGCCGGCGTCAAACTCGCGCGTCCCGACGCGACCGTTGTCGGCGTGGTCGGCGACGGTTCGTTCGTCCTGGGGAACCCGATCGCCGCCGTGCAGATGATTCAGGCGTACGATCTTCCGCACCTCACAGTGATCTACAACAACGAGGGGTGGAACGCCGTCGGGAAGGCGATCGCGGATCAGTACGACGACGTGTCGTTCGACCCGACCGCGTTCACCCGGTTCAGTCGGGAGGGCGATTACTCGAAGCTGTTCGCCGAGTGGGGCTGTCACAGCGAGCGACTGTCCGATCCCGCGGAACTCGAAGGCGCGATCCGGCGAGCGCGGGCCGCTGTCGCCGACGGCAGCCACGCGATTTTGGACGTCCGCGTGACCGTGCCGGAGCCGCCGTCGACCCCACCGGAGCGAGCGGTGTCGTCGGAACAATCGACGTAGGGGTCGGTGAACGTCTACCGAACGCGAAATCGAGGCCCGAAATCGACTTATTACATTCGTCAGGTACTTCAGGCATGTGGCGTCGAGGATCTTCCGGAAGATCACGAGGGGATAACCTCTTCTAAATAGTAGATAAAACGCCACAGACGAACGGAACGGGTAGCGTCAAGTATGAGAGTGATGGAGGCACCGTAGGAAAATCAGCTGCATCACCCACCAGTTCATCTCTGTCGATCACGAAGAAATTCAACGGAACCGCGGGACTCAAATACCGTAAATCGATCTGGCGTTCGTCTCGAAGATCCGTCTCCGGGACTGCTCGTCGAGTTGGCCCAGCACCGCCTTCGGGTTGTCGTTGTCCCAGTGGGGGTAGTCGCTGGAGAACACCAGCGTCTCTTCGGCGTGGATCATCTCGAAGAGGTGTGCGAGATGCGTCGGATCCTCGGGCTCCTCGATCGGCTGCGTACTGAACCAGACGTTGTCGCGAATGTACTCGCTCGGCCGCCGCTCGAGCCACGGCGTCGACTCGCCGACGCCCTTCCACAGTTTGTCCATCTTCCAGAGGTAATGCGGTAGCCAGCCCACGCCCCCCTCGAGGAACACCCAGTCGAGATCGGGGTACTCGACGAAGACGCCCTCGAAGACGACGCTCGCGAGGTTTCCCATGACCGACGCCGACGTGACCATGTGCCGTTCCGGGTACGAGACCGGGTAGCCGGCGGCGGTCGAGCCGGACCACGCGACGCCGTAGCTCCCCGTCGCCGTGTGGACCGCGACGGAGAGCCCGCGCCTCTCGGCGGCCTCGTATATCGGCCAGTATCGCTCGTGACCGTACGGCGACTGGTCGACGCCGGGGAGCATCACCTGAACGATCTGATCGTGGTCGCCGAGACGCTCGATCTCCGCGACGGCGTGTCGAGGAACCTGCGCGGCAACCATCAGTGAACCGAGATACCGCTCGTCCCGATCGAGCCACTCGGCGACCATCCAGTCGTTGTACGCCTCGACTGCCGCCTTCGCGTAGTGGGTGTTCGGGTGCAGCGCGAGGCGAACCTGCGTGAGCGGTCCCGTCAACACTGCGTAATCGACGCCGAACTCCTCGAAGAGCTGGGACTCCATCAGTTCCTGACTCGATCCCGGCGGCCCCTCCTCCGGTACGGCGTCGGTGCGCCCAAGTCCGTGGGAGGCGATCGGATTGACCCATCCGGGGGTTCCAGCCGGCGTGATCCCCCGTTCCTTGAAGTGGTCCGGGAGGTACGCGCGTATCTCGTCCTCGGTCGTCCAGTTCTGGTGGACGTCGCAGTCGACGACGAGGTTCTCCGATTCCTCGGTCCGCGAAGTCGCCATACTCCACGTCGAACGGACGCGGTAGTAAATGTTGTTCCGGGACTGCCAAGCAGTGGAGTATTTAGCCGTCGGACGTCTCGACGGGTAGTACGGAACGATGGTCGAGCGATACGAAGTCTGTCCCGTCGAGGAGTTGCCGCCAGGGGAGAAGCGAATAGTCGAACTGAAGGACGGTCGCCTCTCGATCGGCGTCTTCAACGTCGACGGGACGTTCCACGCGCTCTCGAACGTCTGTCCGCACCAGCTCGCTCCGCTCTGTGAAGGAGAGATAACCGGCGAGATGGTCTCGGACAGTCCCGGGGAGTTTGAGTGGGTCCGTGAAGGGGAAGTGATCCGCTGCCCGTGGCACGGATGGAAGTTCAACATCGCGGACGGAACCTCGGTGTTCAACCCCCACGAGGTACGGACGCGGAGCTTCGAGACGGCCGTCGAATCTGCGAGCGACACGGACGCGGAGTGCTGTGAGCGCCAGTACGGAACTGCCCTCGAGGGAACGGAACCCCCTGTCGAGCAGTTCGACGTCGAGGTGGAGGACGCCGTCGTCGTCGTCTACGCCTGAGGGGTTACAGCTCCGACGCGAGCGCCCGCAGCGTGTCGTCGGCGTTCGGGGAAACCGGATCGCCGTGACCGACGCAGGCATGTTCGAACGACTCCTCGGCCACGCGCCGGATGCTCTCGGTGATCAGTTCAGTGTCGTAGGAGTCGATCCACGGCGGCGGAACGAACCGTCCGTCGGATTCCCACACCAGATCGCCGAGGAGCCCGGTTTCGAGGGCGTCGTGAATGTAGACGGTGTGTCCGGGATTGTGCCCTGGAGTGTGGATCGCTCGGAACCCGCCGACGCGATCACCGTCCCCGAGTGGGCGGAGGTCGAACTCCGAGAGCGAGTAAATTCGACGAACGACCCGATGGAACGCACCCTTGTGGTGGTGCCACGGTGGGGACCACTGGCCGCGGACGAGCCCCGCGTCCTCCCGCCCGAGATATATCGGCGCGTCGATCCCCGACAGTCCGCCGACGTGATCGACGTCGTAGTGGGTGACGAGGACGCGATCGATTCCCTCGCGGTCGTAACCGACGTCGTGAAGCTCCTCCGCCAGCGGACGCCGAGGAATCGGCAGTCCCGCATCGACGAGCGTCACGTCGCCGTCGTCGACGAGGTAGGCGTTCGAACCGATCGGCTCGGGCCAGCTTACCTCCAACAGATAGACGCCGGGGGCGACGCGACGGGCCATGGCCGTCCATACGGAACCGGCCCCTAAGTAGCCACTGCGATCATCGGTCGAGGTCGACCCCGAGGTCGTACAACACGTCGAAAAACGACGGGAACGAGACGTCGACGTGTTCGGCACCCCCGATCGTCGTGGTTCCGTCCGCGATCAACCCCGCCACCGCCAGCGACATCACGATGCGGTGGTCGTCGTACCCCTGCACCGTCGTCCCCGTGAGATCCCCGCCGTGAACGACGAGTTCGTCCTCGTACTCCTCGACGTTGACGCCCATCGCGTCGAGTTCCGTCGCCATCGCCGCGACCCGGTCGGTCTCCTTCAGCCGCACGTGTTCGCAGTCGGTGATTCGGGTCGTCCCCTCTGCCGCCGCACCGAGGACGGCGATCGTCGGCAGTAGATCCGGGGTGTTCGCGACGCCGACGTCGATCCCCGACAGCGTCGATCGCTCGACAGCTATCGTGCCGTTGGACTCGTCCCACGCGATTTCGGCGCCCATCCGTTCGAGGATCGAAACGATCGCACTGTCGCCCTGTGCGCTCGGATAGGCGCCCTCGACGACGAGTTCGCCCTCGGCGGCGAGGGCACCGGCGGCGAGGAGATACGACATCGAGGAGAAATCCCCCGGAACGTGGTAGTCGCCGTCGTCCGGCTCGTACGATTGGCCGCCGTCGACCGAGAAGCCGTCGGCGCCCGCCGACCGGATGTCGGGGTCGTCGCCGCCGTTGACCGTCGCTTCGACGCCGAACGCCTCCAGCACCTCGAGCGTGATGTCGACGTACGGCGCCGACTTCAGTTCGGTCGTCAACTCGATGTCGATCCCGCGCTCGGAAACCGCGCCGGCCATCAGCAAACCGGTGATGTACTGCGAGGAGACGTCCCCGCGTATTTCGAGTTCGCCGCCGGTGACGTCTCCACCGACGATGAGCGGTGCCTGCCCGTTTCTGCGGGTCGACTCGGCTCGCCCGCCGAGATCGACGATCGCGTCGAGCAGCGGAGCCTGTGGTCGCGAGCGAAGCGACGCGTCGCCCGTCAAAACGGCGAGGCCGTCCACCAGCGCGGCGGTCGCCGTCGTCAACCGCATCGTCGTCCCGCTGTTCTCACAGTCGATGACGTCGGCGGGTGTCTCGGGAGCTCCCCCGAAGCCGACGACCTCGAGGTCGTCCCCGATGCGTTCGGTTGCGCCGCCGTACGCTTCGACCGCTCTCGCAGTCGCGAGGGTGTCGGCACTGAAGAGCGGGTCGTGGACGATCGCACCGCCGGCGTAGCCGGCTGCCAGTATCGCCCGGTGGGTGTAGCTCTTCGACGGCGGCGCCCGAGCAGTGCCGCGGACCGCGGATCGCGAAATAGAGACATCCATACGGATCGTCTATACGGCTGCCGGCAAAGGCCTGCCGACTCACGAGGGATACTGCTTAGTAGCAGCCGTCCACCTCTCCGATATGATTCCGGATCTCTCCGAACTCGACGCGTATCTCGAACGAACCGGTGCCGACGGCTATCTCATCGAGGCCGACGGCACCGACTCCGATCAGCGGTATCTGTCGGGGTTTACGGCGCCGGACCCGTTCGTTACGCTCTACACCGGCGACGTACACCTGCTCGTCTCGACGCTGGAGTACGGCCGCGCCGTCCGAAACGCCCGCGCCGAAAGCGTCGCCCGCTACGCCGACTACGATCACAGGGCGAACGTCGACACCCACGGTCAAACCCGGGGCGGCCACCGGACGCTCGCCGCGTTTCTCGAGGACCACGGCGTCGACGACGTCGCCGTTCCGACGGCGTTCCCCGTCGGCACGGCGGACGGCATACGTGAACTGGGTGTCTCGGTGAGCGCGGATTACGACGACGTCGTCGAGTCGATCCGTGCGGTGAAAACCGACGAGGAGATCGAACACATCCGAGAGACCCAGCGTGCGAACCAGCGTGCGATGACCCGTGCAGAAGAGTTGCTACGGTCCGCCGACGTCGAGGACAGCGTCCTCGTCCACGAGGACGAACCGCTCACGAGCGAACGGGTCAAAGAGGAAATCGAGATAACGCTACTTCGGAACGGGTGCGCCCTCGACGAGACGATCGTCGCCTGCGGGGCTGACGCCGCCGATCCGCACGATCGAGGATCGGGACCGCTCGAGGCGGGTGAGTCGATAATCGTCGATATCTTCCCGCGCTCGAAGGAGACGGGCTACTACGGGGACCTTACGCGGACGTTCTGCGTCGGGGAACCATCAGAGACGATCGCCGAGTGGTACGAACTCACGGCCGAGGCCAAGGCCGCAGCGCTCGACGCGCTCGGCCCTGGCATCTCCGGGAGCGACGTCCACGACGTCGTCTGCGACATCTACGAGAACGCCGGAATACCGACGCTTCGGGCGGACGAAAACGCCGAAACGGGATTCATTCACACGACCGGACACGGCGTCGGCCTCGACATCCACGAGTATCCGCGCGTATCGACGCAGCACAACGAGCTCGAGCCGGGGCACGTCGTGACGATCGAGCCGGGGATCTACGATCCCGAGGTCGGCGGCGTTCGCATCGAGGATCTCGTCGTGATCACCGACGACGGCTACGAGAACCTCACCGACTACCCCGAACGCCTTCGGATCAGTTGAGCCGCCAGAGTTCGTAGTTGAGGACGGCGGCGAAGCTCACCCACGCGAGATACGGCACGAGAAGCAGGGCCGCTCGGCCGTCGACGCGACGAAACGCTCCGATCGTCGCGACGACGGCGATCCACAGAGCGAGAACGACACCGAGCGCGAGTAGCGGCGCCTCGAGGCCGAAGAACGCGGGCGTCCACGCGACGTTGAGGAGCATCTGTACGACGAACAGTGCGAGCGCCCGGGACCGGTACGGTGACGTGGATCGCCAGACGAGCCACGCGCCGACCGCGATGAGCGTAAAGAGGAGCGTCCAGACGACGGCGAAGAGGAACTCCGGCGGATAGAACCACGGTCTCTCGAGGCTTCGAAACCACGGCGTGTCGGGCGTGAAAGCGAACGCGGGTGCGGCACCAACCGCATTGACGACGACGACGGCGCCCAGAAGCGACAGGAGCCCGGAGCGGTCGTCTTCGGACGTCGGTTCGGAGGCCATAGCTGACGTAAGGTCTGACCGCGTATAAGCCTCGGATCGAGGTCGCGCCCGGATTGCCTCTGCGGAGCGAACGCCTTTTGAACGGCGGTGTGGAACTGACGGTATGCGACTGCTCGTCGTCGGTTCCGGTGAGATGGGCCGGTGGTTCGCCCGAGCCAGCGGCGCCGACGCGGTTGCCTTCACCGACACTGATCCAGGGGTCGCCGCTGAGGCAGCCGGCCGTCTCGAGAACGCAACCGCGGTCCCGCTGGAGACTGACGAGCGCTTCGACGTCGTCTGCGTCGCCGTCCCGATGTCGGTGACGCCCGAGGCAATCGCCGCCCACGCCGATAAAGCCGAACAGGCCGTCCTCGACGTCGCCGGGGAGATGCGTGACGCCGTTGCCGCACTCCGGCAACACGCCGACGGCCTCGAACGGGCGAGCTTCCATCCGCTGTTCTCCGCCTCGAACGCCCCGGGGAACGTACCGGTCGTCGTCGACGAACCGGGGACGACGATCGACTCGCTGATCGACGCACTTCGCGCAGCCGGTAACGACCCCTTCGAGACGACGGTCACCGAACACGACGAGGCGATGCGAACAGTGCAGGCGATGGCCCACACGGCCGTCGTCGCGTACGCCCTCGCCGCGGAGGACGTCGACGATCGGTTCCACACGTCGGTCTCCGAACCGCTCGAGGAGCTGGTCGAAACCGTCACCGGAAACACGCCGGCCGTTTACGCCGAGATCCAGCAGCGCTTCGACGGGGCCGACGCCGTAGCCGCCGCCGCCCGGACAGTCGCCGACGCCGACCGCGAAGCCTTCGAACGACTGTACCGGGACCTCGAAACGCGATGATCGACACGACGGCCGTCCTCGACACCGCTCGCTACCTCCGCAACGTCCGTCCGATCGATCCGGAGGAGATTTACGAGTACGTCCCCGGCGATCCGCACCCGGCGGTCGTCCGCGAAACGCTTCGGAGCCACGTCTTCGAGCTGGGGCTCCGCGAGCGCGAGGACGGGACGTTCGTCCCGGTCGAAGACGGTCCGATGGAGTCCACGTTCGACGGCGTCGAGCGGTTCCCCGAACGGTGGACGCGAGCGCTGGAGGATCTACTCGTCGAGCGGTACGGTCCCGGTTGGCCGGACGACGAGGCCGGCGATCGGATCCGCGAGCGCATCGACCGGCTGAAGGAGGAGTACTTTGCCGACGAGTCGGTCAGCTACGACGAGGAGACGGCGGTGGCGTACGCGATCTACCACCTGCCGGATTACTACGCCGCGATCCAGTACGTCCTCGACGAGCTCGCCCGGGCGGAGCTCCTCCCCCGCCGCTGTCGGGTGCTGGACGTCGGGGCAGGCGTCGGCGGTCCGGCACTCGGATTTCACGACTTCGCCCCGGAGGCGGCTCTCGTCGGCTACGACGCCGTCGAGCCGAGCGACCACGCTGCCGACCTCTTCGAACGGCTGCTCGAGGAGAGCCGCCCGAGCTTCGACACGACCGTCTACCGCGAGCGAGCAGAGACGTTCGATCCCGAGGGGCCGTACGACCTGCTCGTCTTCGCGAACGTGCTCTCGGAACTGGACGCGCCGGTTGCGGTTCTCGAGCGGTATCTGGACGTGCTCGAACCCGACGGAACGGTGATCGCGCTCGAACCCGCCGAAGAGCGGACCGCGACCGGACTGCGGAGGGTAGAGCGGGAGCTACTCGACGGACACCCCGAACTGAACGTCTACGCGCCGACCGTTCGGCTCTGGTCTGGGGAATCGCCGACCGACCGCGGCTGGACGTTCACTCGCAAACCCGACATCGAGCCACCGTCGTTTCAGACGCGGCTCGATCGCGGCGGCGGTGGGGATGGCCGCTATCTGAACACCGACGTCCAGTACGCCTACGTCCTCCTCCGAACGGACGGGCGCCGAGCGATCGACTACGAACCAGATCCGTCTCGCGTCGGGAAGTTCGCCGACTCGGAACGACACGTCACGGAACGGATCGACTGCGTCGCCGTCAAGCTCTCACCGGATCTCGGTGAGGCGAATCCGCTATTCAAAATAAGCGACGGTTCGGAGGCAGTCGATCACTACGCGGTGTTGACGCGAGAGTCGGCGCTGAACGAATCTCTCCTGCGTGCACCGTACGGGTCACTTCTCTCCTTCGAGAACGTCCTCGTCCTCTGGAACGATGACGAGGGAGCCTACAATCTGGTCGTCGACGGCGAGACGGTCGTCGATCGCCTCACCTGAGGCGTGCGTCTAGTGGTATTTTGCGACAGGGGCTCCCAGCGACGGTATGGAGATCCTCCTGACGAACGACGACGGGTTCGACGCCGTCGGGATTCGAGCGATGTACGACGTCCTCTCGGAGATCGCGGACGTGACGATCGTCGCCCCCAGCGTCGACCAGAGTGCGGTCGGACGACAGCTCTCCGGCGAGGTGACGCTTCGAGAAAACGATTCGGGGTACGCTGTCGAGGGGACGCCGGCCGACTGCGTCATCGCTGCGATCGGAGCGCTCGATCTCGATCCGGATCTGGTCGTCGCCGGCGCGAACAGGGGCGCTAATCTCGGCGCGTACGTCCTCGGACGATCCGGCACCGTCTCGGCGGCCGTCGAGGCGGCGTTCTTCGATCTCCCGGCGATCGCAGCGTCGGTGTATTTTCCCGTCAGTGACGTCCAGTTCAAGGACGTCGAAGCCGAAACCGACCACTTCAGGGAGGCGACCCGTGCGACACGCTACCTCGTCGAACACGCCCGGAACGTCAGCGTCTTCAACGACGCTGATTACCTCAATATCAATGCCCCGGTACCTCCGTCCGAGGGGTATGCGCCGATGGAGATCACGCGACCGTCCCACGTCTACGAGATGGACGCAGATCGGAGCGGGGAAACCGTCCGCATCAACGACAGAATCTGGGAGATGATGGCCGACGGTGAAATCCCGGATCCAGTGGGGAGCGACCGGCGCGCCGTCCTCGAGGGCCGAGTCAGCGTCTCGCCGCTGACGGCGCCGCACACGGCACTCGAACACGAGGCGCTCGACGGACTCGCCGAGGCGTACGATCCCCACTGACCGGGGCCGGAGCTATTTACTACCGGGGCTGTCGAGTACGGCCATGGGCAAGGCGACAGTGTTCGAGTGGATCGACGAGAACGAAGCGCAGCTTCGGGCGCTGGCACAGCGCATATGGGAGACTCCGGAGCTCGGTCTGCACGAGGAACAGTCCGCGGCCGCGCTCATCGACGCCTTAGAAGCCGCCGGCTTCGACGTCGAGAGGGGGATCGGCGACATGCCGACGGCGTTCGTCGCAACGTATGGAACCGGCGATCCGACGATCGGTATTCTGGGTGAGTTCGACGCGCTCCCGGGACTTTCACAGGCGGTGTCGGCCGAGCGGGAGCCGATCGAGGAGGGCGCCCCCGGTCACGGCTGCGGACACAACCTCTTCGGCACCGCCGGCGTCGGGGCGGCGATCGGCGTGGCGCGAGCGATCGACGAGGGCGAGGCGACGGGGACGATCGAGTTCTACGGCTGCCCGGCCGAGGAGACACTCGTCGGCAAGGTGTACATGGCGCGAGCCGGCGCCTTCGACGAGCTCGATGCGGCCCTGACGTGGCATCCGGGGACGATCAGTACGCCGAAGCTGGGGTCCTCGAACGCGCTCAACTCGCTCACGTTCACCTTCGAAGGTGAAGCGGCTCACGCGGCCGCCGCGCCCGACTCGGGCCGGAGCGCGCTCGACGCCGTCGAACTGCTCAACACCGGCGTCGAGTACATGCGCGAGCACATCAGCGACGACGCCCGACTGCACTACGTCATCACCGACGGCGGGGACGCACCGAACGTCGTTCCCGCGGAGGCGACAGTGTGGTACTACGTCCGTGCTCCCGAGCGCGAGGAGGTGGAGCGAAACACCGCGTGGCTCCGGGACATCGCCGACAGCGCGGCGGCGATGACCCAGACGGAGGTCTCGGAGCGGTTCCTCACCGGCTGCTACGACTACCGGCCGAACGGCGTCGTCACGGACGTCATCTGGAGGAACATGGACGCTGTCGGAGCGATCGACTACGACGACGACGATCGAGCGTTCGCGGCCGAGCTGAAGGCGACAGTTCCCGCCGATCGGATCGAGTCGGATCTCGCGGACGTTCCCGAGGACGTCTACGACGCCGCGCGCGAGGAGCCGCTCTACGCCGAACCGGTCGAGGCGTTCGACCGTGGCGACCAGACCGGCGGATCGACGGAGGTCGGCGACGTGAGCTGGATCACCCCGACAGGGCAGTTCACCGCGGCGACGTGGGCGGTCGGAACGCCGCTTCACTCCTGGCAGGCGGTCGCGGCGAACGGCGACTTCGGTCAGAAAGCCGTCGCCTTCGCCGCGAAGACGCTCGGCGGGGCGGCGTACGACCTCCTGACAGATCCGGAACTCGTCGACGCGGCCACCGAGGAGTTCGAGGCGGAGATCGGATCCGGGGCCTACGAGACGCCGCTCCCTGAGGAGGCGACGCCGCCGTTCGACATGACGAAGATGGGCAGCGACTGATCCAGGACGCGTTCCCAACGGCTACCGGTAGCTACGTGGTCTGCGTTTCCAACGAGATCGAAGGCGATCGCGAACGTTCGCCGTAGTCCTCACTCGAACGTCGTCCGCAGGAGTGCACCGTCGGGGAGTCGGACGTCGATCGGCTTCGCCTCTCCGGCGTTGACCACCGCCTCGCCCGAACAGGCCGTCACGCCGACGAGAGCGTCCATCTCCGCTTCGAGGCCGATCGAGTCACCCGGTTCGGAGTCGGGTTCGACGATCTCGACGCGGTCGCCCTCGATCGCGGATTTCATGAAGACGTTCATCGTCTCCTGGAGGTCACTGGTCCGAATCCCTTCGGGTCCGAGGACCTCCGAGAGGTTCCCACGACACCCGATCCCGTCCTGTCCGTAGTACTCCTCGAGGATCCAGTGGTTACACGGGCCGTACAGCAGATCGTGTACGCCGCAGTCGTCGTCGACGATCCGCAGAATGGCGTTCCCTTCGGTCGTGTACAGCCGGTTCCCCGTCGACGGCCGGAGCGTCCCCTCCCGGCGATACGTGTACTTCGGGGAGAACCGCTCGGCGTGGTCGTCAGCGCGAAACGCGACCAGGTCCGCAACCTGTGCTCCCTCCGGATCGACGATCTCGAACGATTCGCCGGCCGACAGTTCGAACGAGAGCCCCTGGCGTGCCGGGATCCGATGACGTGTCATCACGCAGAGAACGATCCCTCTCGACTTAGTTCCGTCTGCGAGCCGCGAAGCCGGAGTCGAGTGGTAACCCGGAGCCGAGATTATCGATCCGACTATAGTGGAACGTGCGAACATGTTCGCACGAGTCTCATCGTTTGGGAGCCATCGTGGTAATTGACTATTTGATAGGTTATATCCTTAGTTGAGGAAAAAACAATGAACAAACAGCTATACAATCGACGATCGTTCATACAGACCGTGGGTGTCGGCGGTGCCATCGCCGTTGCCGGCTGTACCACCGGGGCGAACGTCGATGCGAACGAGCCCACACCGGACGACACCTCGAACGGTGCCACGAGCCAGGCTTCGTTATCACCACCTCAAGAGGTAGACGTCGACAGGATCGCGGCGGATCCGATGAACCTTCCGCCGCCAGTCGACTGGGACGAGCCGCGCCGTCACGAGTTCACGCTCGAGACGGTCGAAGTCATCGCCGAGATCGAACCCGGTGTCACGCACCGGTTCATGACGTTCGAGGGGCAGATCCCCGGACCGATGTTCCGTGTCAGGCAAGGCGATACGGTCCACCTGACGTTCGACGTCCCCGGAGATCTGAACAGCGACGTCCACAACGTGGACTTCCACGCCGTGTACGGCCCCGGTGGCGGTGCCGTCGACACGACGATCGCACCCGGTAACGGGCCCGTAGAGATCGAGTTCCAGCTTACCTACCCCGGAGCCCACATCTACCACTGTGCACCGGGGCTGCACGACTACCACATCAGTACCGGGATGTTCGGCACCATCCTCGTGGAACCCGAGGGCGGACTGCCGGAGGTCGATCGGGAGTTCTATCTCGGCCAGCACGAGCTGTACACCAACGGCGACGCCGGTGAGGAGGGACACCACCAGTTCGACTTCGACGCAGTCGCTGACGAGGATCCGACGTACGTACTCTTCAATGGGGAGGTCGGCGCGTTCACGGAGGACGGCTACGGACCGCTGGAAGCCGAAGTCGGCGAAACGATCCGGATCTTCTGGGCGAACGGTGGGCCGAATCTGGTGAGCGGTCCGCACCCGATCGGGAACGTCTGGACGCGCTGGTTCCGCGACGGCGACCTCCTCTCCGAACCCGCCCAGTACATCGAGGGAACTGCACTTCCTGCGGGCGTCACCGCAGTCGGTGACATGGAGCTGAAAGTCCCCGGCCCGATCTTCCTCGTCGACCACGCGCTAAGCCGGGTCGTCCAGAAGGGAATGGCCGCAGTCATAAACGTGGAGGGTGAACCGAACGAGGACATCTACGACGGAGATCCCTGATCGAATCTCACACTCCCTACCGACCTGTTCTCGGACCCGAAACCGACGCGAGAGTCGTCGTACTATACTGATGCTGATGTTGATGCAACGGTACCGCTTCCGGAACCGATCCACTCTTTAACTGTCTCCTTCGAATCGGTCGAGCCTCGACGCCGAGAGCGATGCGAAAGCGTATTGGAGCCGTGTAGTGGACGATACGCCAATGGAGCACGCGTTGCTGTCGTCCCCCGCAACCGGACCGGGAGAGATGTCGGAGTGTGCGCCACACGCCGGAGGGCGATCGTGACGTCGACCGACACCGTGGCTGATCGCCGGGCCGCAACGGCCGAACCGATACTCTCCGTTCGAAACCTGCGAACGGCGTTCTTCACCGATAAGGAGGTGATTCGAGCGGTCGACGGCGTCTCCTTCGACGTGGCTCCCGGCGAGACGGTCGGCGTCGTCGGCGAGAGCGGCTCCGGGAAGAGCGTTACCGCTCGCTCGATCATGGGTCTCATCCAATCGCCGGGACGCGTCCTGGATGGATCGAGCATCCGGTTTCATCACACCGAAACCGTACGGGAGTTCGCCGAACGCTTTCCCGATCGGACCGTCGACCTCCAGCGGATCGCTGGCGATCTCGATCCGGCGACGCTCTTCGAGTCGATCGAGGCGACGCCGGCGACGTTCGGCTACGACGACCCCGAGCAAGCGACCGTCGCCGACTTCGTGGCCACCGGCTACGACGACGCGCTCGGAATCGACCCCGACGACAGTGTCTTCGTCACGGACGGATCGACGAAGTCGCCGACCCGCGGCTTCCTCGAGGTGACGAGACTCGGCGGCGAAGCCAGACGCGCCATCCGCGGCGACAAGATCGCGATGGTGTTTCAGGATCCGCTGACGAGCCTCAATCCGGTGTACACCGTCGGCAATCAGATCAAGGAGGCGCTCCGGCTTCACCGATCGCTGACGGGGGCGGCTGCGACGACTGAGGCGATCGAACTCCTCGAGGCGGTCGGGATTCCGGACGCCACTCGCCGGCTCCGGGAGTATCCGCACCAGTTCTCCGGCGGTATGCGACAGCGCGCCGTCATCGCGATGGCGCTGGCGTGCGATCCGGAGCTGTTGATCTGCGACGAACCGACGACGGCGCTCGACGTGACCATCCAGGCACAGATCCTTGATCTGCTCGAGGAGCTACGGGCCGAGCGGGGTCTCGGAATCGTCTTCATTACCCACGACATGGGAGTCATCGCCGAAACCGCCGACCGAGTGAACGTGATGTACGCGGGCGAGGTCGTCGAGACGGCGGGCGTCGAGCGGTTGTTCGCGACACCGAAACACCCTTACACGCAGGGATTACTCGCCTCGATTCCCGGCCGACAGGGCGGCGAACGGCTTCGGACGATCGAGGGGACGGTTCCGACCCCGAACGCGCCGGCGACGGACTGCCGGTTCGCACCGCGCTGCCCGGAGGCGTTCAAGGCGTGCGAACGAGTACATCCGGTTTCGGTGCCGATCGACGACGACGGGGATCACACCGCAGCCTGTCTGCTCTATCCCGACGCCGAACCGGTCGATTACCACACACACCACGGCGACGGGGAACGCCGATGAGCTCGAAAGTTCACGCCGACTTGGAGACGCTGGTTTCGGTCCGAAACCTCCGGACGTACTACGAGGACGACGGCCTGTTCGGTGGCCGTCCGGTGAAGGCAGTCGACGGAGTGTCGTTCGACATCAACCGGGGCGAGACGCTCGGGTTGGTCGGCGAGTCAGGGTGCGGGAAGACGACCCTCGGGCGAACGCTCATCCGACTCGAGCGGGCGACCGGCGGCGAGGTTCGATTCGACGGCGTCGACATCACGACGCTCTCGGGTGAGGAGCTGAAGTCGTGGCGCCGGGACGCCCAGATGGTGTTTCAGGACCCCGACTCCAGCCTCAACGATCGGCTCACCGTCGGGGAGATCATTCGCGAGCCGCTGGACGTTCACGAGTGGCGAACGCCCGCCGAGCGGCGGGCCCGCGTTCGCGAGCTGCTGGAGATGGTCGGTCTCCGTCCCGAACACTACTACCGGTACCCCCACCAGTTCTCCGGCGGACAGCGCCAGCGGATCGGGATCGCCCGGACGCTGACGCTCGAACCGGAGTTCATCGTCCTCGACGAACCGGTGAGCGCGCTGGACGTCAGCGTTCAGGCGGAGGTGATCAACCTCCTCGAGGATCTCCAGGAGGAGTTCGGGCTCACGTATCTCTTCATCGCCCACGACCTCTCGGTCGTTCGCCACATCTGCGACCGCGTCGCGGTGATGTATCTCGGCAACATCATGGAGATCGGCCCGACCGAGGAGCTGTTCGCCGATCCAGCGAACCCGTACACGCACGCGCTCCTCTCGGCGATCCCCGAGCCAGATCCCACGAGCGATCGCGATCGGATCACGCTCCACGGCTCGCCGCCGAACCCACGCTATCCGCCGAGCGGCTGCCCGTTTAGTACCCGATGTCCCGCTCGAATTCGACCGGTGGAGTACGAGGATCTCGACGACGAACTCTGGTCGCAGCTCAGTACGCTCCGGGAGATCCTCCGGGAGCGACAACGAACGGATCGAACGGTGACCGACCGCATTCGGTCGCTGCTCGGCAAGGAGCCGCGCTTCGGCACCGCAGAGGAGATCTACGGAGAGCTGTTCGACGGGAGAACGGTGCCGGACGACGTTCGATCCGTCCTCGACGACGTCGCGGCCGCTCTCGCCGACGACGACGTCGACGTGGCTCTCGAACGGCTCGTCGCGGAGTTCGGCGGCGTCTGTGACGGAACGCAGCCGGAGCACCACGAGGTCGGCGAGACGACGCGGACGAGCCTCTGTCACCGTCACGAACCGGCGTACCGATCGCCCGATCGCACCCTCGACGAACGTCATTAATCGACGCAACGACGGCCTTTTGAGCCGCCGTGGCCTAGCGACCGACGATGACCGAGGAGATGCCGGAGCGCGCCGTCCGGGCGTTCGACGCCGCCGACGCGTTCGAATCCGTCGATCGAGGATTCGCCGTCACGACGACGCGATTCGACGCACACGTGATCGCCACCGAAACCGACGAGTGGGCATTGAGCTACACGCTCGAGGTTCGGGCGCCGATGCTGTCGAGCGCAACTGCCGACCCCGTCGGCCCCGCCGTCGAGGAGGGTTGGTTCGAGACGTACGAACTCCGACTCGAGGACGCGCCGAGGGCCGTCCGGGACGACGTCGAACTCTCCGATCACCGCGTCCTCGAGGAGGCAGGTGAAGCCGTCGCAGTCTTCGAGTTCGAGCACGGCAACGCCGATCGTGCGCCCGCGATCGCGAAGGCGATCACCGAGTACGTCGAGGGAACCTACATGGAGGGCATCGTACCGGGGTACGACTACGGACCCCCCGTCTCAGAGATGCTCTCACGGGCTCGAAGCTCCGGCGGCGAGGACGGGAGCGGACCGATGCCGCTGTGAACTGATCAGTTCCACCCCGCCACGAACACGCTTTTTACGTGACCCCTCCAGATGACGGTATGTCCGATCTGGGCGACTTCGCGAGCCACGATCCCGACGGCGACGATACCGAGCAGTTCGAGGCGGTGTCGGTGACGCCCGCCGGCACCGATCGAGGAATCGGGACGCTGTCGGCGTCCGAGGGGCTGATCGTCAGCGAGGAGGCCGACGACACCCGACTCCGGGCCTACGTCACGGTGGCGAACCGCTCGCAGGTCCGAATCGGGAGCTATCTGATCGCAGCCTACCCGGACGGCGAACAGCTCTTCTGTCGGATCACCGCCCTCGAGTACGCACAGGAGTTCAGAACCGACGACGCCACCGAGATCCACGCCCGACGGGCGATGCGTCGTGACGGCGTCGAGGAGTCCGATTACAAGTTCATCGCGACGCTCGAACCACTCGCCGTCCTCTACGAGGAGGCGGGCGAACTGAAGCGGCGAATGACCGATCGCGTTCCGAAACCGGAGACGGTCGTCAGGGAGGCTGCCGATGCCGACGAGATCAAGACCGGGCTGAAGATCCCCGCCGAGGGCGTCTTCCTCGGGCATCTCTCGGTCGGTGGCGAGACCGTTCGGACCGCTGCGGAGCCACCGACGATCGATTACCGGCTGAAGGACGATTACGAGTCGGGCGATCCGCTCGTCTTCCGGCACACGCTCGTCGCCGGCGGTACCGGATCGGGAAAGACCCACGGCGCGAAGAACGTCATCCGGCAGTTCCTCGACGACGATCGTCGCTATCCGATCGAAGGAGGTCGGTCGGTTCCGCCGGCGGTCGTCCAGTTCGATCCGCAGGACGAGTACGCACAGATGCACGACGACAACCCGGAAATCGACGCCGAATACCGGCGTCGGCTGGAGCGCGAGGGGATCGCCCACGGCGGCGTCGACGACACGAAGGCGTTCGTACCGGTCGTCGGCGAGGCGACCTACGCCGCAGACCACCACCGCGCCGAGCAGGTCGCCTTCACCATCCCCTTCTCGATGGTGTCGGAGAACCCGTGGCTGATCGCCGGCTCCCAGCTCAACGACAACCAGTACGGGGCGCTGCTCTATCTCCTCAACCGGTTCTTCGATCAGTACGGCGATTCGGGGACGTATCGACAGTTCACGGCGTTTCTCGACGACCCGGCGCTCAAGGAGGAACTCGACGAATCGGGGCGCGTCCACGAGGCGACGTTCGACGCGGTCCGGCGGCGCGCGCTCGGCTTCGGCGAGGTGTTCGACCAGGACGCACGGCCGATCACCGAACTGGTCCCGCAGTTCGTCCGTCCCGGCGGTCTGACGACGGTCCCGACCTACCACATAAACGACTCGCGGGCGGCGACGACGATCGTGCTGGCTGTCGCCTCGCTCGTCGTCGACGAGAAGCTCTCGAACGCGCCCACCCACGACCGAATCAAGGAGACGCCGATCGTGCTCGGAATGGACGAGGCGCACAACTTTCTTTCGGGCGCCGACAGCGTCCAGGCCTCGAAGGTGATCGGGAAGTTCGCCGAGGCCGCAAAGCAGGGGCGCAAGGAGCGGCTCGGTCTCTTTCTCATCACCCAGGATCCCCAGGACATCGCGGATCCGATCTTCAAGCAGGTGAACACGACGATCGTCCTCAATCTGGGCGACGAGAACGCTATCAACGCGGTCAACATCCCGTCGAATCTCGAGGGAAAGGTGCCGTACATGGAGAAGGGCCAGATGGTCATCTACTCGCCGGACAACTCGGAGCCGGTCGAACTGCGCGGTCTCTCGAGGTGCCTGACGAACCACGGGCGCGACTGACGGGGCGCGCCTAGAAGATATTCGCCTGCTGATAGACGGATATTCCGTCGCCGGTAATCTCGTACGGCTTGGTCTCCCGGGAGTGGTTCGCGTTGCGGATCTTCTGGATCTCGACCGCGAGGCGGGTCTCCTGGAACTCCGAGCGGACGTACTGGAGGACGAAGACGGCGTCGGTGAGATACTCGATGATACCGTATCGGGAGGCGAACGGGTTGTTCTCGCTGGCCTCGCTCGTCACCATCGTGGTGACGCCCGCCCGCTTCAGCGACCGAGCGAAGTCGAACACCTCGGTGCGTCGCTCGGCCTGGTCGTCGTACATCATCTCGAGCAACGACACCGAGTCGAGCACGACCCGATCGGCGCCGAAATCGTCGACGAGGCGCGGGAGATCGCCGCGTATCGACGCGAGGCTGTTGGCCATCTCGATCGGGTCGAGATCGAGGATCGCGAGCCGGTCGTCGGCGACGTGCGTCTCGAACTTCCATCCCTTCTCGGTGGCGGATTGAAACACCGCGTCGCGGTTCTGCTCGAGCGTGATGAACACCCCCGTCTCGCCGCGGTCCATCCCGCGCTCAAGGAACTGGAGAGCGAACGTGGTTTTCCCGGTCCCCGCGGCACCCATCACGACCATCAGGGATCGCTCGGGGACACCACCCTGGATCATCTCGTCGAGCCCCTCGATTCCGAGTTCGATTCGGGGAATGTCGGAATCGAACTCCTCGTCGAACTCCGTGCCCGAGGAGTCGCCGCTGAGCGCCGCTGCAAACTCGTCCTCGGTCGGTCCATCGCCGAGCGGCGCCCCTTCGAGGAGCTCGTCTTCTGACGGCGGCTCGGCGTCCTCGAACCAGTCGTCGTCCTCGCTCATGAGCGGTCCCCGTGCTCGCGCATTCGACTTCGGGTTCGGAGGCGACCGACCTTAATGTTGCGAGCCCTCCCGCCGACCTTTTAACCGGGCGCACCCTCGGAGGGTGTATGCGCGATCCCCGCGAGGAACTCGCCGAGCGAATCGCCGGCGAGGTCGCCCTCTCGAACGATCCGGGGGCGACGCTGCGGAAGTGGCGCGAGGAGTTCGACATCACTCAAACCGCGCTCGCGGACGAGATAGACGTCTCGGCGTCGGTCGTCTCCGACTACGAGAGCGGGCGTCGAGACAACCCGGGTATCGGAATCGTCCGGCGGCTCGTCACCGGACTGCTGGACGTCGATCAGCGCCGCGGCGGCCAGCGAGTGCGCCAGCACGCCCGCGTCCTCTCGGCGGGGTTCGACAAGAACGTCGTCTACGATCTCCGGGAGTACGCTGCGACGGTGCCGATCCGACGGTTCCACCGCGCGATCGACGCCGAAACGATCGTCGACGGTCGATCCGAGTCGATCGCGGGGCATACGGTAATAAACAGCGTCGAGGCGATCAAGCGACTCTCCAGCGAGGAGTTCTACCGACTGTACGGACAGTCGACGAACCGGGCACTCGTGTTCACCGACGTCACCCGCGGGGAATCACCGCTCGTCGCACTGCGAGTCGTCACTCCGACACCGTCGGCGGTCGTCCTCCACGGAATCGAGCGCGACGAGCTGTGGGAACACGCACCCGCACTCGCGAGAGCCGACGGCGTCTCGCTCGCAACGACGACGATGGAACTGGAGTCGCTTTTGAACACCCTCCGGACGTTCCCCTGATCGTCGGAAGAGCCCTATAGCTCGCGTTCCAACTGCCGACATGGAGCACGTATCCGTCCAGGGGACAGCGGTACCGGCTGTCGGACTCGGAACGTGGCGGTTGACTGGCGAGGAGTGCCGACAGGCGGTTCGGACGGCGCTGGAACTCGGCTATCGACACGTCGACACTGCACAGGAGTACGGCAACGAGCGACAGGTCGGGAACGCCCTCTCGGACAGCGACGTCGAGCGGGAGTCGCTGTTTCTTACGACGAAGCTCGGTCGTCGGAACCGTGCGTACGACGACGTGCTTCGATCGACCGAGGAGAGCCTCGCAAAACTCGGCACCGACTACGTCGACCTCCTGTTGATCCACTGGCCGAGCGTCCGAACGCCGCTCCGGGAAACGCTCGCAGCGATGAACGAACTCGTCGACAGCGGACGGGTCCGGTCGATCGGTGTCTCGAACTTCGACGTCGACCGTCTCCACCGGGCTCGGAAGCACTCCGAACACGGGATCTTCACCAATCAGGTACAGTTCAACCCCTACTGGCCGCAGACCGACCTCCTCAGTTACTGCCGAATCCACGACGTGCTCTGTACGGCCTACAGCCCGCTCGCACACGGGCGCGTTCTCGACGATCCGGTGCTCCGTGAGATCGGCACGCGGTACGGAGTTTCGCCCGCCCAGGTCGCGATCCGATGGACAGTTCAGCATCCGAACGTCGTCACCGTGCCGAAGGCGACGAGTCGCGAACACCTGCAGGCGAACCTCTCGGTGTTCGACTTCGAACTCACCGACGAAGAGATGAAACGGATCCGACAGCCGTCGAAGCTTCGTGCGCTCACCGGCTACGTGAAGGGCAGGCTACCGGCTCCGTTTCGCGGTTAGTTACTCCTTGAGGAGAACGGCGTTGACCTGTCCGTCCTGTCCGGGGCGGGAGGTGACGCGGGCGCGTCCCTCGCTCGTCTCGATGACGGCGCCTCTGGTGACGATGTTCCGGCGGATGTAGTTCGGGTTGGAGGGGTTCTCGACGACGTCCTCGATGGTTGCGGCGACGACACCGTCGTCGGTTGCGACGTTCGCGGTTTCGGCGGCGATCGCTCGGACCTTGGTCGTCCCGCCGTGGCTGTCGACGACCTTCAGCTTCTGCTCCCCGAGGCGAGTCTCGGTCGGTGCCGAACCGAGGTCCCGCTTTGGCTTCTTTCGGATTGCGCGGCGCCGACCGCCGGTTCGCTTCTTCGTCGAACGCGTATGGTCACTCATAGCGGGTGAGACGCTCGGCGCGTACTTGAATGACTCGGGTTGTGTACGGATTCGCGTCGGAAACCGCAGCGACGTCCGTTGATGATCGCACCAGATCAAACAAGCGCGTCGCGTCCGTACGAATCAGTGTGTACGATCAAAATCGAGAGCCACTGATCGGGAGGCGTCGGACGCTGGGGTTGTTCGGTACGGTAGCCGTCAGTTCGATCGCGGGATGTCTCGGCGAAACGGATACTCCTGAACCGGTCGATCTCGACGACGGCCAGTCCTGCGACAACTGCGAGATGGTGATCGAAGATCAGCCGGGGACGACCGGTCAGATATTCTTCGAGGAGAACCGTCCGGACGATCGGGACGGGCCGGCGTGGTTCTGTAGCGGCTCCTGTGCGTACTCGTATCAGTTCGAACGGCTCGACGAGGGGTGGTCGCCGACCGTAACGTATCTCACGGATTACAGTGCCGTCGACTACGAACTGTTCGGCGACGGCGATCGCATCTCCGCGCACCTTTCGGCCGACGCATACGCGAGCGACACGGAGCTCTCGCTCGTGGTCGACAGCGACGTTATGGGGGCGATGGGAACCGCAATCGTCCCCTTCAGCGAACCGTCGGACGCGGCCAACTTCGTCGAGGAACACGGCGGCGAGACGATCACGGCCGAGGAGGTAAGCCGCGAACTCGTGAACAGGATGTGAATCGGTCGAGTAGAGCTCACTCGGTGTCGCTCTCAGTGACGGCTATCATGTCGTCGGAGATTCGCTCTACATCGAGCGTTTCACCCCGGTAGGCTCGTTCGACGACTCCGTCAGGATTTACGAGCAGGGTGACGATCGAATGCACGAAATCGTATCCCTCAACCCGGCTCTCCGTACCACCGACACGCTCGAATCCGATACCTAGCTCGCCCTCGACGATTCGTCTCGCGGCCGCCTCGTCGGGCGGTCGAAGGTAGTGCCAGTTCCCCGCCTCGAAATCGACACCGACCATTCGACCGTGCTCCTGCAACGCGACGGCGTCATCCCGTTCCGGGTCGAACGTAATCGGGAGAAACGCCGTATCGGCATTCGAGCCGTCCGAGATCACGTTCTGCTGGACGGCGGTCAAGCGTCTGAGTAGGGTCGCACACTCGGCCGGACAGAACGCGAAAAACGCGGTGACGATCGACGTTCGTTCGAGCTCTCCGGTCCGAATACTCAGTTCGTTTATCGGATCCGGGACCTCGAAATCGGGCAGTCGCTGGCCGTATGCCGGATACGCGAGATCCTCGCTCTCGGCCATTTGGTCCTCTTGCGGTGGTAACGTGACGTTTTCGGGGGAGTCGTCAACCAGCCGCGAGAGACAGCCAGCCACCGACGAGATCCCCACTGTTCCGGCGAGTTGAAGACACCTGCGTCGACGCATCGTCTACCGGTTCGTCTATATCGAGTAAAGCCGTCTGGTGCGACTCTCGAATCGAATCGATCGCTTTCGAGAGTCGCACCAGACGGCATATACGGCGAGCTACCCAACGTTCGATCGTGAAGTCCGTTCGGGTTATCGCCGCGATTTCGGTCACCGTTGTCGTCCTGGTCTCCGCGGGAGCGTTCGTCGTCTCACCGAACAGTTCGACACAGGAAGCCGTCGACTTCGAGGACACCGTCTCGATCGGATTGACGCTCGAGGAGCGGCAAACGATCGAAGCACACGGTCGCCTCGTCCCGCGTGTTCAGGTGGCGTATTCGCAGTATCCGTTCGTCGTCGGCTATCGCGGGATCGGTCAGGCCGCAGAGGCGGTCGACGATCCGCTCGTTCGCCAGCAGTTCGGCTACGCCCAGTCAGTTCACGTCGAGGTCGCGCCCACGGACGTCGACGTCGATTCCGACGGATATCTCCACGGTGAGCCGACGAACGAGTGGATCCCGGCCGACGAGGCCGTCTTCGTCACGGACACTGACGCCCGGACGCCGGGAGTTGAAGCCACGGTTGCATTCGAAAGCAGAACGGCCGCAGGGACGTTCGCCGAACGACACGGCGGTCGACTACTCGAGTGGGACGACCGAACCGCATTCGAGGCCCGGGAGGCCGATGGAGCGGTGGCGAACGATCGAGTCGACGCCCAGCACGCCGAAGCGGACGAGAGAGTAGCGACCGCGTTCGAATCTCTCGACCGCCCCGAAAGCGTCGTGGTCGGAGAGGATGCGGAAACCATACAGGACGCGGTCGAAACTGCGGATCCAAACTCGACGATTCGGCTCCCGCCAGGCGTCTACGAGGAGTCAGTTACGATCGATCGACCAGTGAGTATCCGCGGCGAGAACGCGACGGTCGTCGGCGACGGGAACGGTTCCGTCGTGACGGTAACCGCGTCCGACGTCGCCATCGAAGGCGTCTCGATCTCCGGCGTCGGCGAGGTTTCACGACCCGACGACGTCACGCCCGAGGGATGGGACGGTCACACGGAAGCCGCATACGGCCACGCCGATGCCGGGATCACGATCGCCGACAGTGATCGTGTGCTCGTTACCGACGTCGAAATCGATACGCCGACGTCGGGGATCGCGATCCGCGACAGCAACGGGACCGTCGTCGACGACGTCGTCGTCCGTGGTGCCGACACGTGGGAGGACGGATTCATGGGCGTCGTTACCGTTCGATCCCGAATCGTCGTTCAACAGTCGACGTTCGTCGACGGTCGGGACGGCGTCTACACCCTTCGGTCGCACGGCGCAGTTATCCGCGACAACCGGTTCGACGGCGGTCGGTTCGGCACGCATCTGATGTACACGTCAGACGCGTTGATCGACGGCAACTGCATACACGGACAGACGGCGGCCGGGATCGTCATCATGACGTCACCGTCGAGGACGGTGATTCGGGAGAACGTGCTGGTCGATGCGTCACAGGGAATCCTGACCAGTGGCTCCGATAGCTACATCGGCGGGAACGTCGTCGTCGCGAGTCAGCACGGGATCTCGACGAACGCCCGGAACTCGTTGTATTCCGACAACGTGCTCGTCGGGAACGAGGTCGGATTCGTCGCTGCGTCCGTCGTTCCGACGAGCCGCGTCGTCAACAACGACGTCATCGATAACGACGAACACGTTCTGATCAGAAGCGGCCCGCTCCGCGTGTGGAGCCACGACGGGGAGGGGAACTACTGGAGTGGAGCCGCAGATCTCAAAAGGGAGTTTACGCCGACGGGGCCGGTCGACGGGATACTGCACCGAACGACTGCAGCGACAACGCTGGCGGCGTCGCCGGCGGCACGTTCGCTCCGTCAGCTTCGAACTGAGACGCCGGGAATGCGCAGCGAAAGTGTCGTCGACGCATCACCGAGAGCCACACCGGCCAACGACTCGCGAGTCGAGTTCGGGTCGGAGCTTCGCGACGAGTACGACCGAAACGGCGCGGTCGAATGTCCGACGGAGTCACACCACCAATGAACCAAACAACTGGAAAGACGCGGTCGAAGCGCGAACGAACCGACGCCGACGATCGAGATCCCGAATCGGACGTGGTTCTCGAAACCCGAGCGCTGACCAAACGATTCGGGACAGTCACCGTTCTCGATGGTGTTACGCTCGCGATTCCGCGCGGCTCGGTGGTTGCGGTGATCGGACCGAACGGATCCGGAAAGAGTACGCTGCTTCGACTGCTTGTGGGTGATCTTCCGCCAACGGAGGGATCCGTCGACCACTACGGCTCGGCAGTGAGCAGGGCGACGGGATATCTTCCACAGCGGGCGACGTTCAGGCCGAGGTTCACCGCCGCAGAGACTCTCGAATTCTACGGGTCACTTCTCGAGGAGCCTGACGTACGGCCTCTCCTCGAACGAGTGGGGTTGCAAGCGGCAGCCGAGCGGCGAGTCGAGGCGCTTTCCGGCGGCATGCGGCGTCTGTTGGGCATCGCACAGGCGATGATCGGTGAACCGCCCGTCGTCGTCCTCGACGAGCCCGCGAGCGGACTGGATCCGTCCATGAGTCGACACGTCTTCGAGACGATAACCGAGATGGCGGCCCGGGAACAGAGCGTCGTCGTCAGTTCTCACGACGTCTCACTCGTCGAGTCGACGGCCGATACCGTCGTTGTACTTTCGGAAGGAAGCGTCATCGATTCGGGCACTCCGGACGCGGTCCGTCGACAGTTCCAAGCGGAGCAACTTCGCGACATCTTCGACCAGATCGGCGACGAAGACGGACGCGTCAGCGTCGTCGGGGGTGAAGAATGATCGACAGAACCGCCTTGAGGGCCGTCGCGCTGCGTGAAATACGGACGGTCCTCCGAACGCGCGCGTATCTGCTGTTAGCGATCGGGCTCGCCGTCGTTCTGTTCGGGATCGTCGACCGAAGCGACGCCGTCGCAGCGGGGTACGTTCCGTCGACAGTCGATCTCCTGTTGCCGATGGAACTGCTCGTTCCGCTCGTCGCGGTCGCGATCGGTTACAGGGCATTTACCGGTGACAACGACGACAGTTCCGTGCTGTCGACGTATCCGATTTCGACACCGACGCTCGTCACCGGGGTATTCGTCGGCCGGCTCGTCGGCCTCGCAGCGATTCTCGCGCTGCCGCTGGTGGCCGTGCTGGTGAGCGTTGCGTGGACGCCGACGGTCGGATCGACGGTGTTCGCGACGACTGACGGCGTGGATTCTCCGATTCTCTTCGTTCGATTCATCGTTCTGACGGTGTTTTTCGGCGCCGTCGTCCTCGCGATGACGCTCGCCGTTTCGGTACTGACGCAGTCGAGCAAAGCGGCATTGGCTCTCGGGATCGGCGTTTTCGTCGCCGTGGTGGCAGGCGGGGATTTGCTACTCATCGGCGGCTTAGCCACCGGATCGATCGACGACGGGATGCTTCGATGGGCAATCGGAGTATCACCGAACAGTGCGTACCGGGGACTCGTTTACGAGCTCGTCATCGGTGTCGCTACTGCGGAGCAGGGATACGCCGACGTCGGGACCAGTGTCATCGGGCTCGGGCTCTGGTCGCTCCTCGGTCTTCTCGTGACCGCACTCGGTATAAAATCGAAACGTCGAGCAGCTATCGCTCCATCGATCAAACGACACGTCCGGTAGTGAACGATTCGTCGACTGCGTATTTCGACGACCGCACCAGAGACGACTTGCATCGACTCTACCAACTCCCCACCGATGAACCGACGCGATCTCCTCGTCGCCACTGGCGGAGCCGGACTCGTCGGTGGAATCGGATACGTCAGATTCGAGGGCCAGCCGGCGGTCGAACGCCCCGATCCGATCGTTCTCACGACAATCGACGCACCCGGAAGTAGTGTCGGGGAAATCACGACTCCGGTCGACGGAACTCCCACGCTAGTGGAGTTCTTCGCGACGACCTGCCGAGCGTGTTCCCGGTACATGTCCGCGTTGACTGCCGCCCACGAAACGGTCGGTGCCGACGTCACGTTCGTTTCAGTAACGCACGAACCTGTCGGTGTATCGGTTGACGTGGAAGACGTCCGTCGATGGTGGATCGATCACGACGGTTCCTGGACGGTTGCGCTCGATCCGGAGCTAGCGCTTACGGATACTCTCGACGTCGCTGCGCTTCCGACGACAGTACTTTTCGACTCTGAAGGGACCGTCCAGTGGCACGACCGCGGGACGAAATCGGCCAGCAAACTCGTCGAGAGGATCGATGCCCGACGCTGAGTTCGCCGCCACAGTGGGGTTCGCTATCGGCGCTGGCGTGGCAACGTTCTTCTCTCCGTGTGTCTACGCTCTCTTACCCGGGTACCTCGGCTTCTACGTCGGGACCGCTTCGCAGGACGACTCGGCGGGGGCGCGCGCCGGCGCGGGTTACGGTCTCGCAGCAGCCGCTGGAATCGTCACTGTTTTCGCGGGGGTCACTCTGACGATCGTCTCGGTTGGTCGGTCGATCCGACCGATACTGACGGCACTAGAGTTCGGTGTCGCTGTCGTACTCCTCGTCCTCGGAGTGGTACTGCTGATGGATTACGACGTCGGCTGGCACGTACCGATGGCGACACGACGTGACGGAGTCGCTGGGTTCGCCGCGTTCGGAGCCGTCTACGCGGTCGCTGCCACCGGATGCGTGGCTCCGCTGTTCGTGGGAATCGTCACTCGGGCACTGACGCTGCCGCCGGTCGGTACGGTTGCCGTAATCGGTGCGTACGCGATCAGCGTCGCATTGCTCATGATCTCGGCTACGGTCGCCGTCGCCGTCGGCCACACCGTCGGATCGAAGCGAGTTACCGCGCACGCGAAGCTCGCGACTCGGTTGGGTGGCGCTGTATTAATGGTCGCAGGCGGTGTTCAACTGTGGCTCGTCGGCCTGCCGTGATGAACTGCTTGTCGGGCCACGGATCGAAAGCACGGGAGCGATCTACAGGCGGAGTAGTCAGAGGCAGTTCAGCGGTTAGTCGTCAGGTCGGTTCCGTCCGAAACGTCCGCACGGTGTCCCGACGATCGGCGTTCGCGTCGACTTCGACGAATCCCCGCTCGGTGAAAACGGTGTTCCAATCTCGGTAGTAGAGTGGGAACTCGTCGTTGACGTAGTTGACGTCTTCGTCCGATCGGTCTCCCTCGTTCTCGACGGTGACGAGGAGCTCGTCCGTGATCCGGGCGATTTCCCCGTACACCCATTCGACGTCGGGGTGGAGATGCTGAAGCGTCTCCACCGAGTAAACGGCGCGGAACCGGTCGGTGTCGAACTGATCGACGACGTTCTCGATCGCGTCGTGGTAGAACTCCCCCGCGTCGGCGAGGTCGGGATAACTGTCCTCCATCACCTTGAACGCGTCGTCGTTAACCTCGATTCCAGCCAGATTATCGAACCCGGACTCGTGAAGGTGTGAGAGATGTCGTCCGGAGCTACAGCCGAGTTCCAGAACGGGTGCGCTGCGGTCGATAGAGCGATCGAGAATGCGGCGGATCTCCTCGCTCGTTTCGTCCGGTCCGTAGTGAGCGTAGTACTCCGGCGAGTACTCCCCGGAGCGCTCCGCCCACTGGCGCCGAACGTCGTTAGAATCCACGTGAACGAATGGTGGGCGAACCGTAAAGTCCCTTGGAGTTAGCTACCGGTATCTCTCGGCCTCAGCGATCGACGTCCCGGACGCCGATCCCGTGGAAGTCCGCATCCTCATCATCTCCTGCCGGTTGAACTGTTGCCACGCGATCTCTACTTTCGACATCCCAGACGGCAAATCCTGGATTAACTCCGGTTGCTGCGTGGGGATCGCCCGAGAGGGGATTCGGGCCTCGAAGCGTGCCGAACATGTATTCGTCGTCTGGTGAACTCCAGAGGATATCCGGAGCATCACTCTCCGCTGGTTCCTCGTGATCTGCAGGACCAAATGTGTCGATCGTTTCTTTCACTTTGTTATTATTGAGGTCAACTATTACACCATCATTCGTTTCACGGTTTACTATCCACATTTCATCTTTACTCTCCACCGGGAATATTCCGTGAGCGTCGATTCCCTCAGTTGATACGCCATCCCTGTGGATTCTTGTCCCCGCCCCTCGACCACGCTGATCTCCGCGGCCAGGAGGCGTATGAAGCACGTAATACTCGCCGACGCCATCCTCATCTCCATCGGGGTCCGATGGTAATCCAGCAGTCAGGTAGAACTTGTTCTTATTGGGATGAGGCATTGTCCCACAGTTTGCTGGAAGATCGTCTCCACCCCACGCTTCAACGACCTCGAACTCGTCGTGGTCGACGATCACAACACCAGCGTCGTGATAACTCGGACCGAGTGTATGGATCGATCGGCCATTATTATCGAACTCGTGACAGACTGGTGAACCTTCTTCTTCAGTGAGTCCGTCGATGTTTTCATTTATCTCGATCTCGTCGACAATCTCAAACGCTTCCTTCTCAAGGTCTGCATCTACGCGGACGATTTCGCTTGTCCCAATGACGTCGACGTGTATGTACTCGTCATCAGGGGTGAAACCGCCGAAGTGAGAACCTGGTCCGGTGTCGAGTATTTCGATAACGTCTCTGCTGTCACTGTGGATAATCGCAATGTTTCCAGAGACAGTATTCGCGACAACTGCGTACTCACCGTCGCTTGAGAAATCGATCATATGGGGTCTTTCGATACTATTGTCTACGTCGATACTGTCCAAGTCAAGAACGTCTTCTTCGACAAACCCGTCATCCTCCTCCGAATCAGGTGTGTAAATATGGATGTTGTTATTATCGCTCTGATCAAGTGCCCACACTTCGTATTCGTAGTCGCTCGTTTCGCTGCCGGCCGTTGCATTCCCCGAAATCAACCCACCGGCAACCGCTCCACTGGACATCGCTATGAACTTCCGCTTGGTTACACGAAACATGGTCGTTCGTTAGGTGGAAGACCCCACAATAAGTAATCAGTTCTACTGGCGGGATCAATTGCCGATATCTAAGACGTCAGTAACGATCGCCGTCGATTCAGTCGTCGTCGAGGTGGTCCTCGACCGCGTCGCGGAACGTCTCAGGTAACATCTCGTAGACCGTGTTTCCCTGTTCGTCGCGTCGGCGGCCGATTCCGAACGCGGGCGTCCCGTCGATTCGTACCTCCCAGTCGTCGAGATAGCGGGTGTTCACGCCGATAAACTGGACGCGACAGCCGTAGGCGTCCTCGATTCGGTCGGTGACATCGTGGGTGTGCGTCCCGTCCTCGAACCGTGGTGGCCGGTACGCCGGCAGTTCCATCTCCGTCCGGATGCGCTCGTTCTCGCGCCACCACTCCGGTTTGTCGTCGCGCCCGTTCACAGCGTGACGACGATCTCGCCGTCCTCGATCTCGACCGGATACGACGGGAGAGTCACGCCAGTCCTGGAGAGACAGTCCCCGGTGGTGAGATCGTACTCCCAGCCGTGCCACGGACAGTTGAGGATCTCCCCCTCCCGTCCCCAGTAGCTGTCGACCTCGCCCGTCTCACGGTCGTAGCTCGCGATGGAGGTACCCGTGAGGGTCCCCTCGCCGCAGGGGCCGCCCTGGTGGGCACACCAGTTCAGATAGGCGTAGTAGTCGCCGTCGTATCTAAACACCGTGATCTCGCGACCCTTGATCTGCGTCACGATCCGCTCGCCGTTATCGATCTCGTCGGCGTCGGCCACGACGTGGCGCTCGGCGGTTCCGGACATTTCAGATCGAGAGCTCGAACGCTTCGATGGCGGTTCCGGAGAGGATGCGCTCTCGGGCCTCCTCGTCTCCGAATTGACGCACCTGCTGATCCAGGGCGTCGGGATGGTCGAAATCCCAGTGTGGGTAATCCGTCGATAGCATCAGCGAGTCGGTCCCCATCACGTCGATGATCTGTTGGAGGTGATTCGGATCGTTCGGTTCACCGATCGGCTGCGTCGAAATGTAGAACTGGTCGCGGATGTACTCCTCCGGACTCTTCTCGAGCAGCGGCGCCTCGCTCCGACGCATCGAGTACTCCTTGTTGAACCGGAACATCATGTACGGCACCCAGCTAACGCCCGCCTCCAGGAACGAGAAGTTGAGATCGGGGAATTTCGCCGGCGTTCCGTTGACGATGAGACTCGACATCGTCATCATGTGCGCCCACGGGTGGGCGAGCATGTGGTTCTCGAGGAACCGGTTGAACTGGGTGTCCTGGACCGGGAAATCCTTCGCGAAGGGGGCGCCCGCCGAGGCGTGGTAGGCGACGTGGAGACCGTTCTCCTCGGCGGCCTGGTAGATCACGTCGTAGACGGGATCGCCGAGCGGCGGCTGGGCGCCGCTGTTGAGCAGGTAGAGCCCCTCGATCGATTTCTCGGTGGCCATGCGGTCGATCTCCTCGGCGGCCGTCTCCGGCTCCTGGGTGGCGACCGTACAGAGTCCGAGGAACTGGTCGTACTCGTCGAGGAAGTTGTCCAGGAGGTAGTCGTTGTACGCGTACATCAGCTCGACTGCCCGGTCGTCCTCCGGAACCGAGTTCAGGACCGGGAAGGCGTTGATGAGCGGGTAGTCGATGCCGAACTCGACGCAGATCTTCTCGTAGAGCGCGTCGGCGGTCTGGACGTTCTGCTTTTCGGTTTCGATCTTTCCGCCCATGTAACGGTTCCAGCCGCCGCGGTGGACCGGGGTATAGGTCGGATATTTCGTGATCGATCGATACGGTTCGTCGCAGTACTCCGCGAGCTCGTCGAACGGGATCGAGAGGTGGACGTCCGTATCGACGACGGTCGTATCCGCGAAGGGTGTGGTCTTCTCAGCCGTGCTAGCCATCGGTGAGTTATTGCCTGTCATGCAGTATAAACCTCACCCAGGTCCGGCCCGTCCACCGCCTCCGCGATGTCGGTCAGATCACGCGGAACACGCGAACCGTATCGCGTTTCCCGGGCTCGTGGATCAATTGGGCGAGTCCGAGCGACGAGAACACCTCCTTCCAGTTGCGGTGGTACAGCGGGAAGTCGTCGTCGACGTAGCTCACCGTCGCGTCCTCGCGACCGCGCTGTGGACTGTTCCCCTCGTTTTCGGCCGTGATCAGCAGGTCTGCAGTGACGCGGACCAGCTCCTCGAACACCCACTCGTTATCCGGGTGAACGTGCTGGAGCGTTTCGACCGAGTAGACGACGTCGAAGGCGTCGTCGGGTATCTCGGGGACCACGTCCTCGATCGCCCCGGTGTGGAAGGTCCCGGTCTCCGCGAGCTTCGGGTAGTAGTCGGCCATCACTTCGAACGACGCGTCGTTGATGTCGATCCCGGTGAGGTTCTCGTAGCCACACTCGCGGAGACGCTCGAGGTGGCGACCGGAGCCACAGCCGACCTCGAGGATGGCCGCATCCGAGCGCACGCTGTAGTCGAACACGTCGATGAGCGTCTCGCTCACCTCGTTGGATCCGATCTCGGCGTAATACTTCGGGGAGAACGCCCCGGAACGCTCCGCCCACCCTCGCTGGTTGTCGTCTGGATCCATACGTGACGAAACGTCGGCGATACGTAAAACTGGAGAGATACGCCGTCTGCAGTTACGTCGATAAAATAGTAATATATCGTCGTTCGGGGGACGGAAGAACGACCGGGAGAGCTGAGGGGTTCATCTCCGCGGGAGCCAACAGCGTCAGTAGCTGGCCGACTCCGGTCGCTGCTGGGCGTACAGATCGAGGACGGCCTTCGCTCCACCGAGTACGACGGGGCCGATGAACAGGCCGATCGCCCCGAACAGGACGATTCCGCCGAAGATTCCAACGACGATGATCGCCACGTTGAGCGCTCCGGTACGGTTGATGATCACGGGACGAAGGTAGAGATCCGAGAGGCTGACCAGCGAACCGAATACGAACAGAGCTACTGCTGCCGTTGGACGACCGATCGCGAGAAGATAGCCCGACGTCGGAACCCACACGCCGAACGCTCCGATCAGCGGGAGCAATGCGAATAAAAACGTCATCACGGTCAAAAAGACGACGCCGGATACACCGATGAGCGCCAGTCCGATCCCGAGCAGTATCGCCTGGATCGCTGCGACAGCCACGTTTCCGACGACGGACGCCCACATGAGCTTGTCGAGCTCGACGAGCAGTTCCCGCTGCACACGGTCGTTGACGGGGATAACTGCTCGTAGCCACGAAACGAGCCGATCACCGTCACGAAGCAGCGTGAAGAGCACAAAAATCGTTATTGTGAGTCCGATCAGCACACCCGGAAGACCACTGACGACAGTTAACGCACCGGTAGCGAGACGCTGCAGTCCGGCTTCGATCGGCTCGCGATACGTCGCGTATAGCAGATCGAAGTCGACCACGTATCCGACAGCCCCGAGACGATCCTCGATTACGTCCAGACGAATCCCCTCGTCCTGTACGGCAGTCAGTAGCTCGAGGCCTTCCTGAATCGCAAGCGTGAGAAGGTAGGCGATCGGGAGGAAAATAACGAATATCGAGAGCACGGTGAGCGTGCCCGCAGCCGTAGCCGAACTCAGGTGACGCTCTAACCGCTGCTGTGCGGGGGCAAGGACGTACGCGAGGATGATCGCCAGCAAAACGTACTGGAGATAGGTGAACATGAGAAGCGCAGCGAGGATTCCGCTGATCGCTGCCAGGATCGACAGCCCAATACGGTCGGAAATCCAACGGGATCGATCGTCTTTTTCAGTCATACATGCTCTAACGCCGTGGTACGGTCGTTGACGAGATCTGGTGGGTCACAGCGAGTGAGACGGCCGTCTGAGCACCGCTGTCCGGACTTTCCCTCAGGGGCCAAGAACATTACCCCCCGAGCCACCAACCGTAGAGTTGTTCCTGTTCGTTTTTCTCCGAACGTTTCTTCGATTTTCCGTACGTCTTCCCCTTGAGAACTTGCCGTTCGACCGCGTTCGTAGCCAGCCGGAGAGCGTGTGCGGCACCGAATCCCTCCCCGTCAGCGGTGAAGTAACCGCGGTCGGTGACCAATCGAATCCGTGCCAGCACTAATGGAACGCCGCGGAACTGCTCTTTGTGCTCCTGCAGTTCGATACTGGCTTTGATCACGGTCATCTCACCGTACTTCGAGACCACGCTCTCGATAAGCGCCGACACCTCGTCGTAGTCCATCTCGTCGAGTAAATCGAGACCGAACACCTGCACGTCCCGTCGGTCGTCCTGCTCCCAGGTGAGGGCCTTGATGACGTCCGTCTTCGTGATAATCCCGATCGGTTTGTCGGTCTCGTCGGCCGTGACGACGAGTGAAGAGATACCCTGGTCGAACATCGTTTCGACCACCTCGTCGAGTGGTGCACTTCGACGGACCGTCGCGACCGCGTCGGACATCAGGTTCCGAACGGGCAAATCGAGCATCCTGTCGGAATCACCTTCACGGGCGCCGAAGCCGTCATGGCTTTTCCCACTCTGTCGGTCGCCGTGCCCGCCGAAGATATCCGACGATCCGCCCTGGCTCCTGCTGCCGTTACGCGTTGTGAACTCGATAACGTCGTACAGACTCAGAATCCCGACGAGACTCCCGTCGTCGACGACCGGGAGGTGCGTGATGCGTCCCTCACGTAATGAATTGAGCGCTTTCCCGATCGTGGTTTCGGGGGTCGCGCTGACTAACTCCGTCGTGTACGCGTCCTCGACAGTCACCGCATCGAGAAACGGACGGACGGCCTCGAGGACAGCATCTCCAGTCACCACACCGAGGACGCGATCGTCGTCGACAACGGGTAGCGTTTTGGCGTCGCTTCCGATCATGAGTCGTGCGACCTCGCGGACGTCCTCGGTGCGGTCGACGATCGGGACGTGCTGAGCCTGTGAGCCGACCTTCGCCGAGGGCTGGTTGGACGAGGAGGCCAACTGCCGGCGGTTGACAACGCCGCGGTACCCCTCACCGTCCGTCACTACAACGGCATCGAGTTCCCGGTTCTCGAACGTTCCAGCGACCTTCGAGAGCGGCGTTCCGGCGTCGAATTCGGTGAATTCTGTCGAAAAGATTTTGCAAATGTCCATGGGTGCTTTTTAGAGAATGGGCTGCTAGACGGTTATGGCTATTCCCTGTTCGAAGATATCGGGCCGTGAGTTCGACTGGTAATCCGACCGCGGTTTCGACATCCGCCGCAATACCATGAACGGGGACCGTACAAACGTTGATTGGCACCGCAGCCCTCGATAGGGTATGGTCGAACTCTCAGACGAAAGACAACTGATCGTACGAGCGGAGTCCAAACTGCAGCAGTGGACGAACCGTGCCCGGATGGAGGCCTACAGTGAACTGTTCGAGAGTGAGGAGCCAATTCTCACCGTAGAAGAATTACAGCTCCTCGATGCGCTCGACTCAGCACTGGAACGACAGGGTGGCGACGGTGTCTGGGGGACCGATCAGTACGGCCTCCACACAGGATCGGAGAGACCGCTTGGGGTCGTCTGTGTGTACCATCCACAGATCACCGAAGATTCCGTCCTATCGGGTGAAGACGGGATCGACGACGAGACGGAAGAGCGGCTCAATGCAGCACTCTGGAGGTATAGCGAACGCGTCGCGACACTCATCGAAGCGGAACTCGACGAGTTCGTCCGTCAGTCGCGGCGGTAAACGCTTCAAACACGAACGGACTTCGGTTTCGTCGAACCAACCGATCAGTTGGTGAATCGTTTTGGAGTCAAGTGGTTCAAAAATCTTCGTCTTCCGGACGAGTTGGTTTCGGGCGTCGTCCCTCAGTGCTTGAGTCGGATTTCGTCGTCGGTTATCGTGTCGATCCGACTCGTCTCCAGAAGGTAATCGTCCCCGTCTGCGTCACCCCATCCGAGTTTAGATCTGATCGTGTCCGTAATCCCTGGATCCGGATCGACGTACGCTTTGCCGTCTCTGACCTCGGTGACCATACCGATCTTCTCACCGTTGGTGTTGACTACTCGCTTGCCTTCGTCGTCATCAGTTACGCTCGTTCGTTGCATTGCATGTTTCAGTATCCCACTCGAAGTCTTTGTTATACAGTGACCATCTCTCCTCGCTGAGTGATAGTCCAGTATTACACGATACGAGTTGGAATATCGTACAACCTAAACGTCGAAGAGCTCCGTTTGAACGACGTATGCTGGTCCACCACGCGCGAGGCTACGACAATCCCTATGAAACGTTCAGAAACAGTGGTTTTTCCCACATCGTATAACTCTGTGACGGAACACTCGCCGCTCTCTCCGTCAACAGTGAACGCCTCCGCGATCTCAGCACCTCGAAGTCGGATCGGCTTTCGTCGAACTTCGCCGGGTGGCCAGTCTCGTCGCTGACTGTCAGTAATGCCTGCGTCCAAACACTTGACAGACCGATTTTTACTGTGGCGCAGGAGATACGGATCCGAGAAATGTCACGCGTTCTCTCGCCTGTTCAGCCGTTCGGTCAACGAGTCGAGGTGGTCGATACCGACGACTGCGACGGTATCTCCGTTCTCACGGAGTTCGAAGAGGCGATCGGCCATGTACTCCTCCCGAGTCTCGTCCTCGAACCGGGACGCTCGAACGGAGTTGGCGGTTTGGAACGCGTTCATGAACGCTCGTGACTGTCGGACCTGTTCGCGCTCGTCGAGCGCCTGCTCTTCCGGTGTGTCCCGCCAATCGGTGTCGTGTGCCACCGGAAAGTCGACTTCCAATCGGACGGGGGTTCGCGCGGCGACGGTAGCGGCAAGCCGGCAGACGACTGCATGCTTTGTCACCGAGGCTACGTTCGAGAGAACGCTACGGATTGTCGCCAATGGCGGCCGCTTACGAAGGAGATTCCAAACCAATTTCCGAAAGAAACCCCAGGTCGGTCGATCGATCCCAACAGTGGTATCAGTCCCTGCAGCCTGAATCGCAGCGCTCATCTCGCCACCGAAGGCGGGTGGGCTCTGATCGCTCCGTGCGTACTGTTCGAACAGCGGGATCGCGATCGGTGGGATTTCCAGCGCGAGAATGTCGGTGTCGAGGCTCTCGGTGGTCCGTCGCACTCGATACGTACTCGCCGGGTGATCGTGAACGACCCCCACGAGGGTTAGCATCCCCCCAATCCCGTTCTTTTTCGGCACACGCCGCACGTATTTCCCAGTCATCCGGGGATCCCGATCGTCGTCCACGTGCTGATCGAATTTCATGCTTTAGAAGTTGGTTAACAGGAATTAGAACAATGTTTAATAAGCATTTCCTTCTGAAACGAACGATCAGACAACGTAGCGGAACGTGACGGAACGGGCTCCTTTTGACAGCGAGAGAATCCTGCCGTTTCCGTGAGGTCGTTCGAAAATCGAAGGGTTCCGGGATGTGAAAACGCGCATCGTTTTCAAGCACGATTCACGTGGGACGACTTCATCGAGGTTGACCCACCTCAACTGATACTCACCTGGAGAGTCTGGCCTCCAGGGCGTGAAGGAGGCCGGCACAAGGGTCCGAAGTCACAACTCTGTCCGGGGCGTCCCGACGGAGTCAACAGATAGATAGGCAAACAGCTGATCCGCTTCCGGGCGATGTTCGACTGTCCCCTTCGATTGATTGTACTCAATGGCGTTGGCGTCATCCATCTTCGGCAGATGGCACTGATACAGGCTGACGTAGACGCGCTTCCGTATATTCGAGGAGACTGCGTCCACCGGTTTGTCGTTCTCAATGCTTGCAATGAATTTGGCGAGATCGCTCAAGCTCGTCGCCTTCGTACCCCCGTCCAAACAGTTCAGGACGTGTCGTCGTCGTTCGTTCGACAACAGTCCGAAGACGACATCCTTGGGCAGCCAGTCCACGTCCTCGGGGGCTACCGGTTCGGTCACGGCGGTGCGTCCCGTAGTATCTCGGGATGCGTCGGTGGTCTGTGAGGGTTTCTCGGCGTCCTCACTTGATACTGAAGCTCTCCATTTTCGCCACCTCCCGGTTGAGGATTTCGGCAGTAGCCCGAACGTATCGATAGTAACCAGATCCTGAGGAATATTTATTGTAGTTTTCATGATGTAGTTTAATTGATCATTCGAGTGAAACTCTGTGCTTGACAGGGCATTTCGATGAATCCGTCATCCACCAGGGAGCTCCATAGAGAGCACCCACCCTGACAGTTAACGAATCGGTCTCGAGGGCTCTGCTGTATATCCTCTCAGTCTTGCACGGCTTTACTAACAATTATCGGAGAATACGAGGGTCAGGTGTATGAACTCGACTCTGCTCCGGAGATCTCTTCGTCACTCCACCCAGACCGTCTTCCGGTTGACGAACTCCTTGATACCGGCCTCCGAGAGTTCGCGGCCGTAGCCCGACTTGCCGACGCCACCGAACGGAACGCGGGGATCCGACGCGACGAGCTGGTTGACGTAGACACAGCCCGCGTCGATCCGTTTCGCCACGCGCTCGCCGCGCGCGCGGTCCTCGGTCCAGACGCTGGCACCGAGCCCGAACGCGGTGTCGTTCGCACGTTCGATTGCCGCCGCCTCGTCGGCGACCTCGTAGACCGCCGCGACGGGGCGGAACGTCTCCTCGCTGTCGGCCGGACAGCCGTCCGGGACGTCGGTCAGGATCGTCGGCGGGTAGAAGGCCCCTTCACGGTCGAGCGGCTCGCCGCCGGTGACGACCGTCGCGCCCGCCTCGAC
>SKTU01000036.1 GCA_007122455.1 Haloarculaceae archaeon
ACGTACGGGGAGATTCGCGAGGCGGTCGGGGCAAAGCGGCTCGCGCGGAACTGTTCAGAGGGTACCACGGTTGGCGAGCTCGTCGCCTCGCTGTTCTCGGAGTTCGAATCGCTGGAGGCGGCCACGGAGTTCGACCGCGGGCCGCTCCTGATACTGAAGAACGGGCGGAACGTCTCGCTGCTCGAGGGATCGGAGACGCCGCTCGAGGACGGCGATCGCGTGAGCCTCTCCGGGACGCCGATGCCGGAGTGAGTTTCGAGCGAGTCGAACGCCCCCTCGTTCGCCAAGCGCAACCCTTGTTATCGCCCGTCCCCCTCCTCCGACAATGAGTCTCGCCGCTTCGCCGGCCGTAAAGCGGCTGGCCGACTGGGACGCCGATCGGCTCCGTCGGCTGGCCGACGAGCACGGTACGCCGCTGTACGTCACCGACCACGAGCGGATCCGGGAGAACTTCGCTCGCTTCGACGACGCCTTCGACTTCGCCCACGTGATGTATGCCGCGAAGGCCAACACGGGGCGGGCGGTGATTCGAACGCTCTACGACGCTGGTGCCGACGTCGAGTGCGCCGCCGCCGGCGAACTCCATCGGGCGCTGGCGGCCGGCGTCGCCCCCGAGGATCTCCAGTACACGGCGGTCAATCCACCCGACGGCGACCTCGATTACGCGGTCGAACTGTGGGAGGACACCCCCGATCTGACGATCACCGCGGGCGCGGAGATGACGCTCGATCGACTCGCCGAACGCGGCTTCGACGGCCGGCTCGCGATCCGCGTCAATCCCGGGATCGGCACCGGACACCACGAGAAGGTCGCCACGGGAAAGGACGCGAAGTTCGGGATCCCCTACGGGGACGTTCCCCGCGTCGTCGAGGCCGCCCGCGAGCGGTTCGACGTGGTCGGTCTCCACGCTCACGTCGGCAGCGGCGTTCTGAGCGACGATCTCGCCGATCACCGGCGCGCGCTCTCGAAGGTCGCCGACGTGGCGACTCGCGTCGGCGAGCTCGAATTCCTCGATCTGGGTGGCGGGTTCGGCGTTCCGTACCGCCCCGAGGAGCCGCCTTTGGACATCCAGGCGGCCGCCGAGATGGTTCGGGACGTCACCGCCGACGTCGAGGCGACGATCGCGCTCGAACCGGGTCGGTATCTGCTCGCGGACGCGGCGACGCTTCTCGCTCGCGTGAACACGATCAAGCGGACGCCCGAGACGCGCGTCGTCGGCGTCGACGCAGGCCTCACGGCGATGATCCGTCCGGCGATGTTCGATTCGTACCACCACATTCGGAACCTCTCCGGGGACGACCGGGAGCCGGTCGCATCCAGCGTCGGGGGGCCGCTCTGCACCAGCGCCGACGTCTTCTGCACCGATCGACCGATCCCCCGACCCGAAGCGGGGGACGTCCTCGCGATCGGCAACGTCGGTGCCTACGGGATCAACCTCGCCAGCCAGTTCCATTCTCAGCCGCGCCCCGCGGAGATCGCGATCGACGGCGATCGCGAAGCCGTCGTCCGTCGGCGCGAAACCATGGCGGATCTGACGCGCCTGGAGGACGACGCCGAGGGACTGTACGGCCGTTTCGACCGAACGAACTAACAGGTGCGCCGTCCCGTAGAGGGTATGTCCAACTCACGTCCGAGCGGGAGCGATTACGTTCTCGACGCGATCGCCGCCGAGGGCTGTGATACGCTGTTCGGTATCATCGGCGAGGGGAACGCCCACCTCCTCGACGCCGTCCACGACCACGACGTCACGTTCACGCAGGGACGCCACGAACAGGCCGCGGTGACGATGGCAGATGGCTACGCCCGGACGACTCGCGGCGTCGCCGTCTGCACGCTCACCCACGGTCCCGGCGTGACGAACGGCTCGACCGGAATCGCCGCGGCCGACCGGGACAACGTTCCGATCGTTGTCCTGATCGGCGACACCTCGATCGAGGGGCGCGAGACGTCGCTCCAGTATCTCGATCACACGGCGTTCGGCGGTCCCATCTCCGCCTACCAGACGCGGATCGAAACGACGGAGACGATCCCCGAAGGGATTCGGCGGGCGTTCGACCGCGCCCGAACGGAAAGCGGTCCGGTGCTCGTCGAGATCCCCGGCGACGTTCAGGCGGGTCCCGCCCCCGAGGAGCCGTACGTACCGAAGCGGCGCCCGCGTCAGCGCGTTCGGCCGCCGAGCGAACAGCTCGCCGAGGCCGTCGAACTGCTCGAGGCCGCCGAAAACCCCGCGATCCTGGCTGGGGGTGGCGCCCGACGGTCGGACGCCGGTGAGCTGATCGTCACGTTCGCCGAACGCCTCGGCGCGCCGATCGCGACGACGTATTTCGGTCGAACGGTGGTTTCGGAATCTCACCGGCTCGCGAGCGGTATCGGCGGGACGTTCATGACGCCCGCTAACGACGAACTGCTCCGGGACGCGGACGTCGTGGTGGCGGTCGGTGCGAAACTCTCGGGGAAGACGACCCGGTACGGCGAGCTGTACGCCGACGCCGACGTGATCCAGATCGACATCGACGAGGCCGCGATCGGGACCCATCAGGATCCGACGCTCGGAATCGTCGGCGACGCGGCGGAGACCGTCGCGGCGTTGACCGAGCGGGTGAGTGCGGCCCCCGATCGCGCCGACCGCGTCGCCGAGGCGATCGCGTCGGCCCCGCTCCCGTGGGCCGACGGTTTCGAGTCGACGGCCGAGGAGATCGATCCCCGCGAGTTCACGCTCGAACTCTCCGATCGGGTTCCGGACGACGCCATCGTCACGGTCGGCTCCGGAAACAACACCGGCTTCCCGGCCGTCTTCCACGAGACGACTGACGAGAGCGAGATGTTCGTCAACGGGAACTTCGGGACGATGGGCTACTCCTTGCCGGCCGCACTCGGCGCACAGGTCGGCGCTCCAGACCGCGTCGTCGTCTGCTACACCGGTGACGGCGCACTACTGCAGGTGCTCCAGGAGCTGGAGACCGGTGTCAGGCTCGGGCTCCCCGTCATCGTCGCCGTCCTCAACGACCGGAGCTACGGCATCATTCGCCACCGACAGAACCTCGAGTTCGGTCGGGAGACTGCCTCGACGTACGACAGCGCAGATTTCGTCGAGATCGCGCGTGGCTTCGGCGCGAACGCCGCGGTGGTCCGCCAGGCCCACGAGTTGGACGTCGTCGACGAGTTCCTCGCGTCGGATCCGGACGTTCCGCTCGTGCTCGACGCCCGAACCGTCCCGTCGGTCGCTCGTCCGGGGTTCCCGCCGTACTAACTCAGAGGAACTGCTCTTCGAGGAAGGCGACGAGCAGGTTCGCGGCCAGTTGAGAGGTGTTGCCGGTGGGATCGTGCGTCGGTGCGACCTCCATGAGATCGACTGCACCGACCGCGTCGTGGCGGCCGAGGATCTCCATCACCGACAGCGCCTGGTCGGCCGAGAGCCCGCCCGGTTCCGGTGTGCCGGTCCCCGGTGCGATCCCCGGTTCGACCGCGTCGATGTCGAAGGTGACGTAGACGGCGTCGGTCTCGGCAGCGGCGTCTTCGATCGCCGCCTCGACGACGGTTTCGATCCCCCGATCGGCCACGTCGCTCATCGGAAACAGTCCGAGCCCGGTCTCCTCGGCGAACTCGAAGAACTCCGGCGATTCGTAGCCACGGATGCCGATCTGATTGACGTCGACGTAGTCGCAGTGATCGGAGTCGGCGATGAGCTGGGTGCTCGAACCGTGGAAGTCGGTTCCGAACATCGGGCTCTCCGAGACGGTGTCTGTGTGGGCGTCGATCTGGACGAAGCCGACCCGATCGTGGCCGGCCCCCTCGGCGAAGCCGCGAAACGCCGGCCACGTGCAGTAGTGGTCACCGCCGATCGTGACGGGCATCGCGCGCTCCGCGACGGTCGCGACGTGAGCGGTGATGCTGTCGGCGGTGCGCGTCTCGTCCATCGGAAAGACCGGAACGTCGCCGCAGTCGACGAGGTCGAACTCGCCGAAGTCGACCGTCCGACCGGTTCGCATGTTCGTCAGACCGCCCTTCGAGCCGGCGAGGTACGTCCACCAGCAGCTCGCCTCCCGGACGGCGCGCGGGCCGTATCGGGCACCGGGGCGGTTGCTCACGGCACCGTCGTACGGGACGCCGAGAACGGCGGCGTCACAGTCGTCGACGTCGTCGACGTCGCGGAGTTTCGATTTCAGAAACGACGGGACGCCCGCGTAGGACATCTCGACTGCGGCGCCGGGTGTGTTCTCCCGGAACCGTCCCGCTCGCGATCGATCGGTCACGGCGACCCCTCCGCTCGGCGTGGTACTGGTGCCATGGTCGTTCGATGGCCCCGCTCGGCCAATAACAGTTTCCCGCGACGGGCTGTCGGTGCGGACCATTCGCCCGGCGGGTTTTTCGGTCCGCGCGACAATCGCCGCCATGTTCCGCGATCTCTCCCATCGCATCGAGACGGGAATGCCGACGTTTCCCGGCGATCCCGACGTGGCGCTCTCGCCGACAGCGACGATCGACGCGGACGGCTACCGCGTCCACGAGCTTCGATGTGGCTCCCACACCGGCACGCACGTCGACGCGCCGAGCCACACCGAACCGGACGGCGACGATATCGACGCCGCGCCGATCGGGGAGTACGTCCTCGAGGCGGTCGTCGTCGACGCGACAGGGCTGGCGCCTCGATCTCCGATTCCTGACTCAGTCGTTCCCGATCGGCTCGACGCCGACGTTCTCCTCGTCTGGACGGGGTGGGACGACCACTGGGGCGAGGAGAGCTACGCGGACCATCCCTACCTCTCGCCGTCCGCAGCCGAACGGCTCGTCGCGGCAGGCTGTGGCGTCGGCGTCGACGCGCTCAACCCCGATCCCACGCCGACGGCCCGGGCGAGCGACGACGAACCGTCGGGCTTTCCAGTCCACGGGGCGCTACTCGGCGCGGGGCTTCCGATCGTCGAGAACCTCACCGGTCTCGGAACGATTCCGGATCGCGTGACGCTGTATGCGTTTCCACTCCCGCTCGCCGACTGCGACGGAGCACCAGTCCGTGCCGTCGCGGAGTTCGATGACGCGTGAGTCGATCACGCCTCGTGTTCGAGATCCCACGGCGCGCTCTCGGGTAGGTCGCTCGTCTTATAAACGCCGCGTCCGGTTGCGACTGTCCGTTCGGTGGCGTCCGTCACCTCGACGTCGACGACGGCCGTTCCGCTCCCGTACCGAACGACCTCCCCCGTCGCGCGGAGATCGTCCGTTCCGGGATTGAGGTAATCGATCCGGAAGTCGATCGTCGGCGTCGGCTTCCCTTCCTTCGAGACGGCTGCGGCTCCGCCGACGCTGTCGGCCAGCGTGTACGCGACGCCGCCCTGCGCGACCAGCGTCCGGTTGTTCGAGGAGTGTTCCTCGCGGAGGGGGAGCTCCCCGACCGCGTAGCCGTCGCCGATCTCCGTGATCTCGATCCCGACGAGCCGGCGGAACGGGCTCCCGTTGAAATACTCCAGCAGGTCCATGGACGACTCTGTGCGAGTCGAAGCTTAAATCCAGTCACCCGATTCCGAGAATCGAGACGCCGGCGACGGAGACTGCGACGAGAACCACCGTCCACAGCGCGATGCTCGCGGTCATCCAGACGGCGACCCCTCGCCGACGGGCGCCGAGCACGAGCGCCATTACCGCGGCGAGGTGAACGCCGGTGACGATCGGCGCCGCGATCGCGAGCCCCGGTAAGCCGTACCGGTTCCACACGCGCTTTGCGCGACGGTATCGTCCCGACTCACTGTCGTCGCGTCGAGCGGTCCACCACGCGGCGATCCGGCGGTGTGCCGCGACGATCCCGTAGATCGGCACCACGTTGCCGAGAAAGGCGGCAATGCCGACTGTGACGGGGTCGAGTCCGACACCGATCGCGGGCGGAATCACGAGCAGGATCTCGAGCCACGGGATCGCGGCGAGGGCGAAGACGACGGCGTACCCCCACGCCCCGTCGATATCGGCGAGCGTCCCCTCGACGACCGCGAGAAGCGGATCCATTACAGCTCGTCGACGAGTTCGGAGCCGACTCCGGTGTAGCCGTCCGGCGTCAGCGCGTGTAGCTCCTCGCGCACCGACTCCTCGACGTCGAGTTCGTCGAACAGCTGTCGGAAGTCATCGAGCGTGACGCGCTGGCCGCGGGTGAGCGCCTTGATCCGCTCGTAGGCCTCGGTGTCGCCCTCCCGGCGGAGGATCGTCTGGACGGCCTCGCCGATCACTTCGGGATTCGAGGCGAGCTCGTCCAGCATCACCTGGCGGTTCGGGGAGACCTTTCCCAGTCCAGTCGCGGTTTTCTCGTATCCGATGAGACAGTGAGCGAAGGCGGCGCCGACGTTCCGCTTGACCGTCGAGTCCGAGAGGTCGCGCTGGAGGCGGGACGTCGTCACGTAGTCGGCCAGAAACCGGAGGTCGCTGTTGGCCTTGGTGAGGTTCCCCTCGCTGTTCTCGAAGTCGATCGGGTTGACCTTGTGCGGCATCGTCGAGGAGCCCGTTTCGCCGGCCGCGATATCCTGCCCCAGGTACCGATCGGAGATGTAGAGCCACATGTCGAGATCCAGATCGCGGAGCACGTTGTTGGCGCCGGCGAGGGCGTCGAAGAGTGCCGCGAGGTCGTCGCACGGGTTGACCTGCGTCGAGAGCGGTTCGTGGGTCAATCCGAGCGATTCGACGAACGCCGCCGAAAACTCCGGCCAGTCGACCTCGGGGTAGGCGGCGTGGTGGGCGGCGTACGTCCCGGACGCGCCGGCGAGTTTCCCCGAGAGACTGTCGGTTGCGGCCCCGATGCGCCCGATCGAGCGCCCGAGCCGGGAGGCGTACACCGCCAGCTCCTTCCCGTAGGTCGTCGGCGTCGCGGGCTGGCCGTGGGTGCGCGCGAGCATCGGGACGTCGCGGTGTTCGCGCGCCTCCTCGACGAGTACGTCTCGGAGTTCACGGAGCGACGGGAGCAACACCTCCTCGACGGCACCGGTCACGAGGAGTCGGTGGGCGAGGTTGTTGACGTCCTCGCTCGTGAGCCCGAAGTGGACCCACGGCTCGAGGGCCTCCTCCAGCGCCATACGGACGAAATACTCGACGGCCTTGACGTCGTGGTTGGTCGCCTCGTAGCCGCCGTACCCCTCCGTCTCGAGACGCTTGACGATCTCGGCGTCGTCGGCGTCGAACGCCTCGTACCGGTTCCGTAGCGTCTCCTTTTGGTCGGCGTCCAGCGAGCACGGCGTCGCGTCGAGATCGGCGAGGGCGATCAGATACTCCACCTCGATTTCGACGCGGGCTCGCATCAGCGCGGCCTCGCTTGCGTACTCCGTCAGCGGCTCCGTGTATCGTGCGTAGCGGCCGTCGAGCGGCGAGACGGCGTACAGCGGCCCCCGGTCGGTCATGATCGAAACTTCGCGGCGTCGCTGAAAAAGGGTGACGATAGCCGCCGCTCAGGCGTGAATCTCGCTCGGTTCTTCGTCGGCGGTCGTGTCGGACTTCGCCAGGCGGAACCGATGGAGGCAGCGTCGCATCTCGTCGGCATTCTCGAAGGTGAGAAGGCGCATCGGCGTGTCGCAGTAGTACGTTTCTCCGCCCTTTCGCATCGACAGCTCCATCGTCGCTCCGAGCACCGTCGCTTCGATTATCACCCGCTCTTCGTCCTCGAGTCGCCGGACGATCTCGCTCGCGGTCAGTTCGCCTCGGGAAATGCGTGTTACGTTCGTCATGAGTTGTGTTCGTCGCCACCGCCGAACCGTCGACGGGATGGACCTACACACAACGAGGGCTGAGAGGGTAAAGGGCATTTTTCAACATCGGTGCAAACTGCGTCTAGAATTCGTTCGGTTTCCAACCGAGATGTTTATTTCAGGGTGACGTACGTGAGCGCGAATAGCGCCACGAACTGGAGCGTTCGCAGGACCAATACCACCTGTTGGACGCGCTGTTCGTAGCCGTAGAACATCTCCTCGGCGAAGAAGAAGTAGATGGCGACGAGATTCTCACACATGAACACGAGGCTAAACGTGAGCAGTCCCAACACGAGCGGTGTCCGGAACTTCCGGTAATTCTGTATCCAGACGTAGGTGAGGATTCCGAGTAGGATGACGTTCCCACCGGAGATTGCGGTCGCGATCGTGATTTCGGTTGATACTGACATGTTCTTACTCCAAACTATCGGTGATTTTTTCGAACTCCTCGTGGTGCCGTTCGAACTGCTCTGTCAGGAAGTAAAGTTCACCGTACGACTGACCACCGGCCTCCACGACGTCGTGGTCCCGTAACATCTCCAGGTGGTGACGGACGGTGTTGTACTCGATATCGAGCGTCGAAGCCAACTGGTTGGCGTTTCGCGGCCGCTTCTCGAGCTCTCGGATGATCCGCACGCGGTTCTCACCGCCGCGTGTCCCGGCGATGAGATACCACAGCACCTTCTCCATCGGGTGTGGATGCACGTTCGGCTGTCGCAAATATATACCCACTCCAGTCGCGTTCGAGCGTTCCACACCGTTCGTACTGTCGCAGCCGGTAGCCTAACCGTTCGCCGGACGTGTGACCGGTACGCACGAATCGGTCGAGTTTATGCCACGTAGCGTCCGCTCGGACGGTCGATCGCGAGGACGGTCGTCGGGCTACTCCTCGATTCCTTCGGTGATCTCGTCGATGTACTCGTGGGCGTCCTCGAGGATCTCCCGGGGTCCGTCCTGAGTGATCGTGTTGATCGCCTGCTCGTAGTCGCGCCACTGCAGGTCGCGGTGCTCCGAGGAGAGCTCCGCCGACGCCTCAAAGGATCTCGCGATGAACAGGTGGACCGTCTTGTGGATCGTGTTGCCGTTGGCTTCGAACACGTAGTCGTAGTCTTTGCGGAAACCGTCTAACAGCCGGAAATCCTCGATTCCGGCTTCCTCTTTCACTTCGCGGATGGCGGTTTGCTGCAACTCCTCGTCGCCCTCGACGCCGCCCTTGGGGAACTCCCAATCGCCGGGTCGGGACTTGAGTAGCAGGTACTCACGCCGGCCACGCGTGTCGCGAAAGAGGATGGCTCCCGCGCTCGTGGCCTCGATCATTACACTCCGATACTGGGTCACGGCCTAAAGGCGTATCGGACGCCGCTCCGAGCGGGATAGGTGCGCTTTTCAACGTTGAGGATGTCAGATATCCCATGCCCTTCGTCACCACCCTGACGCTCCAGAGCGGCGATCGGGACGTTCTGGAACGCGTCGCCGGCGAAATCAAGGAGCGCGCCGAGCGGAAGGGCGTCGAACTCCGCGGTCCCCACGCCGCCTCCCCGACGCAGTACCGCGTCCCGTCGGCGAAGCGACTCGCCGACGACGGCCGGCGGTTCTCGTCGTGGAACTACACGGTCTACACCCGGACGATGGAGGTCGTCGGCTACGACGAGTTCGCCCGCGAGATGGCGGGCCGTTCGTTGCCGGCGGGCGTTCATCTCGGCGTCGACGTCGAGCGCGTCTCCGCTCCGGGCTCGCGCTAATCCAGTTCGGTGAATCTCACCGAACCGTCGGTGATCCGCGCGTCCAGCGTCGACAGCTCGTCGGCTCGCTCCCAGTTGGCCTCCCCGTCGGGACCGTCCCGAGTGGTCACCCGAACGACGAGCTCCGCGACCGGCAGCTCCTCGTCGATAGCCACGCTGCCGCCGTCGGCCGACAGCTCCGAACGCGAGACGAGCAGCTCCTCGCCGTCGTTCCCCTCCTCGATGACCCGAACTGTCACCGTTTGCGACGTCTCCGTCTCGTTGGTCACGTAGATCGGCGTCGCCGTCCGGCGCGGTTCTCCGCCCGTACAGCCCGCGCTCCCAGCGGCTACGGCCACGCCGCAGACGAGCAGCCGGCGTCGTCTCAACCGCATACGCCCGATACGGTGTAGCGAGTAAAGAGCGTTCGTTCGACCGCCGACGCTTATGTTCCCCGGCGACGACTTCTCCGGTATGAGCACGAGCCGCGATCGTCTCGTCGAGTTGCGCCGGGAGTTCCACCGTCGTCCGGAAGTCGCCTGGACCGAGTTCTGGACGACGGCGAGAGTCGTCGAGGAGCTGCGTTCGATCGGCGTCGACGAACTCCACGTCGGCCCCGAGGTACTCTCCGACAGCCGGCTATCGATCCCCGAGGACGAGGAACTCGCCGCCGCGGCCGAGGCCGCGATCGAGGCCGGTGCGGATCCGGAACTCGTCGAGCGGATGGCGGGTGGTCGAACCGGTTGCGTCGCCGTCATCGAACAGGGAGAGGGTCCGACCGTCGGCCTCCGCGTCGACATCGACGGGCTGCCGATCGAGGAGTCGAGCGACGACTCTCACATCCCTGCTCGGGAGGGGTTCCGCTCGGAGACCGGAGCGATGCACGCCTGCGGTCACGACGCACACGCGACGATCGGCCTCGGCGTCATCGAGGCGATCAAGGGGAGCGACTTCTCGGGGACGCTGAAGGTCTTCTTCCAGCCGGCTGAGGAGGTCGTCGGCGGCGGTCGGCCGATGGTCGAGTCCGGTCACGTCGACGACGTCGACTACCTCTTTGCCGTCCACGTCGGTCTCGACCACCCGACCGGTGAGGTCGTCGCCGGCGTGGAGGGGTTCCTCGCCGTCTCGGGTTTTAAGGCTACCTTCGAGGGACAGCAGTCACACGCGGGCGGGAGACCCGAGCAGGGACGACACGCCGTGCTGGCGATGGCGTCGGCGGTCCAGAACCTGCAGGCGATCTCGCGGCACAGCGAGGGCGCCTCGCGCATCAACGCCGGTCGCGTCGGCGGCGGCACGGCGAGCAACATCGTCCCGCGTGAGGCGTTCATCCGGGGAGAGGTTCGCGGTGAGACGACGGAGATCCGGGATTTCATGCTCGAGCGTGCGCGCGACGTGATCGGCGGCGCCGCGGAGATGCACGACGTCGCCGCCGACATGGAGATCAAGAGCGACGCGCCGAGCGCGACGAGCAGCGACGACCTCGTCGACCTCGTCCAGGACGTCACGCGGAGTCACCCCGACGTCACCCGATCGGTTCGAAACGACGACCTCGGCGGCAGCGAGGACGCGACGTTCCTGATGCAGCACGTTCAGGACAACGGCGGACTCGCCACGTACGTCTGCGTCGGGACTGACCACCCCGGCGGCCACCACAGCGAGACGTTCGACGTCGACGAGGATTCGCTCACGATCGCCGTCGACGTCCTTACGGCGTCAATCGAGAACGCAGCCGAAGCCCGACCCTGACGCTCCTGGACTACAGCAGGTATCGCTCCTCGTCTTCGCTCATGTCGACGAAGCGGTCCGCGACGTCGACCAGCTCCTCGGCCGTCGAGGAGCCGAACCCGAACACTTCGGTTCTGACGCCCTCGTGGCGCAGGTGCGTACAGAGCCGTGCGAAGTCGCCGTCGCCGCTACAGAGGACGAACGCGTCGATCTTCGGCGCCAGCGAGACGGCGTCGAGCGCCATCCCGAGGTCCCAGTTGGCCTTCTGGGAGCCGTCGGCGAACGTCTTGATCTCCTTTATTTTCGTCTCGAAGCCGATCTCCCCGAGGGCGTCGAAGAAGTCCTCCTCGGCGGGCGAATCGGCGCGGATGACGTAGGCGATCGCGCGGACGAGTTCGCGGTCGGCGACGGCCGCGTCGAGTAGCTCCGTGTAGTCGATGTTTCGCGAGTAGAGGCTGTGTGCCGTGTGATAAAGGTTCTGCGAGTCGGCGATGATCGCCACCCGTTGGTTCCCGTGGATCGGGGGCATACCGGACGTCGTGGCGCCGATCGGATATGCCTTCGTATCGACTCGTCACCACGGCTCGTTCTTGAGTCCGAGCGCGTACGCGATCGCGTTCGTCGCCACGTGCAAAAGCGGCGTGAGCACGAGGACAGCCACCAGCACTGGCAGCGTGAACGTCGAGAGGAACCAGTCGGTGGCGACGACGGCCGTGAGCAGAAGGGAGACGACGACGAAGTCGAGTTGATCGACGCCGGGGAACGCGGCCCCGCGCTCCCGCCCCGTTCGGCGCTTGAGGAACGACGCGAGGATGTCGCCGAGCATCGCGCCGAAGGCGAGTGAGACGGCCGCGACGACCGGAAACGTCGGAAACGCTGCTCCGATCGTCTCGGACGCCATCGGGTTGAGCCGGTTCAAAAGCAGCGCGAGCGCGATCCCCGCGGCGGTACCGAACGCCGTTCCGCGCCACGTCTTCCCGTCGCCGAGGATCCGCTTTTCGCCCCAGGAGCGTCCGCCGTCGATCGGGCGCCCGCCCCCCGCGAGCACTGCGACGTTGTTCGGAACGTACGCGGGCAACATCGCCCAGATCGCGATCGCGACCGTCTCAAGGACCATGCGTCGGCTGCGATCGGATGGAGTAAAAACACGGTGGGTTCGAAGGAGTACCCTCATTAGCCGGCCGGCAGTATTTACCGCCATGATTCCGCCAATCGCACGTCAGTTCGTCGCCGGCGAGTCGGCTGCGACGGCGCTCGAGCACGCCCGACAGCTGAACGACGACGGCGTCGGTGCGATACTCAACCTGTTGGGCGAACATTACGACGACCGTGCGGACGCGGACGCGGACACCGACGCCTACTGCACGCTGGTCGGCGACATCGGGGCGACGGATCTCGACGCCTGCATCTCGGTGAAACCTTCCCAGCTCGGTTTGAATCTCGGCGAGGAGCTGTTTCGGGAGAACCTCGCCCGGATCGTCGACACCGCCGCCGAGACGGGAACGTTCGTCTGGATCGACATGGAGGACCACACGACGACGGACGCGACGCTCGACGCGTTCGAGGGCCACGTCGAGAGCTATCCGTCGATGGGAGTCTGCGTGCAGGCGAACCTCAAGCGGACGATGGACGATCTCGAACGGCTCGCCGATCTACCGGGGAAGGTGCGGCTGGTGAAGGGTGCCTACGACGAACCGTCCGACATATCTTATAAGGGACATGATCGTGTCAACGAAGTCTATCGGGACGCGCTCGCGTTCGCCTTCGAGACGTTCGACGACGGGGTCGCGATCGGGAGCCACGATCCGGACGTGATCTCGTACGCGGCGACGCTTCACGAGGAGTACGGGACGCCGTACGAGGTGCAGATGCTGATGGGGGTGCGGGAGGACGCCCAGCGGGAACTCGCCGCCGACGTGCCGGTGTATCAGTACGTCCCCTACGGCGACCGCTGGCTCTCGTACTTCTATCGCCGGGTCAGGGAACGCAAGGAGAACGTGCTGTTCGCGGCGCGGGCGATCCTCGGCCGCTAGTCGGTCTCTTCGGTGCGTGCTCGTTCGCGGGGCGGGGCGTCCTCGACGTTGATGCTGATCGACTTGTTCTCGTTTTCGCCGAAGCCGGCGCTGAGAATTCGGGTCAACGCGTCCTCGACACGCTCGTCGATTTCGGTGTATCGATCGGATTCGACCTCGATGACGAACCCCGTCGTGATGTTCGGAGCCGTCGGCAGGAAGAGAACGTCGCGGCCGTCGTCCGTCGTCCGTCCCGTCTTGAACGCCGTCATTCGGAGACCGTCCCACACCTCCAGCCGAACCGGCGTCTGGAGGTCGTCAGTCCCCGTCAGCGCCGTTTCGACGGCCATCTTCGAGGCGTTGTAGACGACCCGGAGCCCGGGGAGCCGGTTCATCACGTTGTCGAGCGCTTCCTCGAAGATGTCACCGAGGGTCGTCCGCATGAGGTAGCCGAACGACAGTACGAGAAAGACGAACAGTACGACCGTCACGAGCACGCGCAGCTCCGTCGACTCGATCACCTGCAGGACCGGGAGGTTCGCGATCGCCTGGTAGACGATCGCGACGACGTAGACAGTGATGAGTAACGGGACGAGTACGACGAGCCCGCTCGCGATGTCGCGTTTCCACGAAGACGGCAGCATTCGTTTCAACATAACCGGCCGTTGTATTCAGCGCTTCGGAGCTACGGGCCGCTGAGCGGTTCTCGGTTTCGCTCGTGATCGATCAGCGGTCGACGTCGAACGGGCTCGGCGTCTCGGTCCACCCCCACCCCGGCATTCGAGTCTGAAATCCGGCGGCGAGTGCTGCGTCGAGGTCGTCGAGACCGGCCGAGTCGCCGTCTTCCCCGTGCGTGTGGACGTCCGCGAAATGAAACGTCGCCTCCGCGAGTAGCGCGTACGGTTCGCGGCCGGCGATCGTCGCGGCGAGTTTCCGCCCGAGGAACTCGTCGACGACGAACCCGGGATAGTCGTGCTCGCAGTCGAGCTCTCGCAGCAGTACCACGAGTCCAGCGACGTTGACGCCGCAGTCGCCGTCCGCGAAGACGGCGTCGACCTCCTCGCGATAGGCTCGCGGCGCGACCGGATCGACCTCGACGCCGAACAGCGGGCCCAGGCGTCCCCGTACGTCGTTTATCAGCTCCGGGATTCGGTCTCGCTGTCGGATCCACTCGTACTCCTCGACGACTGTGTCGCTGGTGAGCCGCATGGGTTCCGTTTGCGAAGGATTTTATATGAGTGGTCGGTTACGTTTACTCACGAGCGGGTTTTCCGGTACCTCCCGCAGTCGTCACTGACGACAGCCGATCGTAGATCCCACCGATATGACGAACGTCACTACAGCGGATCGACGGCCGTATCGCCCCGATAGCGGCGTGTCCGAAGACCGGAGACCCAAACGAGTGTTCTAAGATATGAGTGCAGTAGAGCGGCAACTCGAACAGATAAAGGCAGAGATCATCGACGAGGTTCCGAACGACATTTCGATCTCCGACGTCACCTACGAGGGTCCGGAGCTAGTTGTCTACACCCGCGATCCGAAAAAGTTCGCCGGCGACGGCGATCTCATTCGCCGGCTGGCGTCGAAGCTTCGAAAGCGGATTACCGTCCGACCGGATCCCGACGTCCTTTCGCGGCCCGAGACGGCCCGGGAGCGAATCCTCAGCGTTATTCCGGAGGAGGCGGGCGTCACGGATCTGGATTTCCACGCCGACACCGGCGAGGTCGTCATCGAGGCCCAGAAACCGGGGATGGTGATCGGCCGACACGGATCGACGCTCCGGGAGATAACCCAACAGGTCGGCTGGACGCCCGAAGTCGTCCGGACGCCGCCGATAGAGTCCGCGACGGTGTCGAACGTCCGGAACTTCCTGAAACAGGAACGGGAGGAACGGCGCGACATCCTCGAGCGAGTCGGGCGGCAGATCCACCGCGAGGAGATGTCCGACGACGAGTGGGTTCGGATCACGACGCTCGGCTGCTGTCGCGAGGTCGGTCGAGCGGCGTTCATTCTCTCGACGCCAGAGACCCGCGTCCTCATCGACTGTGGCGACAAACCGGGTGCGGAGGGAGAGGTACCGTATCTGCAGGTTCCCGAGGCCCTCGGCGCCGGTGCGACCAACATCGACGCGGTCGTGCTCACGCACGCCCACCTGGATCACTCCGCACTCATCCCGCTCCTATTTAAATACGGCTACGACGGACCGATCTACTGCACGGAGCCGACCCGCGACCTGATGGGGCTGCTGACGCTGGATTACCTCGACGTCGCGGCCAAGGAGGGACGCACCCCGCCGTACGAATCCGAGATGGTTCGGGAGGCGATCAAACACTGCATCCCGCTCGAATACGGCGACGTCACCGACGTCGCGCCGGACCTGAAGCTGACCTTTCACAACGCCGGTCACATCCTCGGCTCGGCGGTGTCGCACTTCCACATCGGCGACGGGATGTACAACGTCGCCTTCTCGGGGGACATCCACTACGAGGACACGCGGCTGTTCAACGGCGCAGTCAACGAGTTCCCCCGCGTGGAGACGCTGGTGCTGGAGTCGACCTACGGGGGCCGGAACGACTACCAGACTGACCAGGAGGACTCCGAACGAAAGCTCACGGAGGTGATCAGCGAGACGATCGAACGCGGCGGGAAGACACTTATCCCGGCGTTCGCCGTCGGTCGCTCCCAGGAACTGATGCTCGTCCTCGAGCAGGCGATGCGGAACGGCGACATCCCCGAAGTGCCGGTCCACCTCGATGGGATGATCTGGGAGGCGACGGCGATCCACACGACCTATCCCGAATACCTCCGCGACGATGTCCGCGATCGGATCTTCCACGACGACGAGAACCCGTTCCTCTCCGAACAGTTCAACCACATCGACGGCGGCGAGGAGGAGCGACGCGACGTCGCCGACGGTGGTCCGTGTATCATTCTCTCGACGTCGGGGATGGTCGAGGGCGGGCCGATCATGTCGTGGCTCAACCACGTCGGCGGCGAGGACGACTCGACGCTCGTCTTCGTCGGCTACCAGGCCCAGGGAACTCTCGGTCGACGGATCCAGAACGGCTGGGACGAGATCCCGATGAACGATCGGGGCTCTCGGGGCACCCTGACGCTCAACATGGACGTCGAAACCGTCGACGGCTTCTCCGGTCACGCCGACCGACAGGGGTTGATGAACTTCGTTCGCACGATGAACCCCCGTCCGGAGAAGGTGCTCTGCGTCCACGGTGACGAATCCTCCGTCCAGGACCTCTCCTCGGCGCTGTACCACGAGTTCAACATGCGGACGTTCGCCCCGAAGAACCTCGAGACGTTCCGATTTAAGTAGCGATCGTCGTTCCGGTTCGATCGGGCGCGGCCACACGGGCGATAGCTATTACTCCCTTCGGTCGAAGCCATCGATATGGTATTGCCAGTCACTGTCAGGGGGTGGTCGCTGTGGTCGTAATCGCCGGCTGCGGCGGCTACGTACCGCTCTACAGGATCGATCGCGAGGCGATCGCCGAACAGCACGGTGGCCGCGGGAGCGGCGAAAGTGCCGTTCCGGGACGCGACGAGAATCACGTCACGATGGCTGTCGAGGCGGCCGAACTCGCCGTAGAGCGGGCGGCGGTCGACGAACTCGACGCCGTCGTCTCCGCGAGCATCACTGATCCGTTCGCCGAGCACGGGATCGCCGCCCACGTCGCCTACCGGCTGGGTGCGACCGGCGAGGTTCGAACGGCCGACTTCCGAGCGTCGGGGCGGGCCGGAACGGACGCGCTCGCGTTTGCGCGGGATTTCGTTCGGGCCCGCGACGGGACGGTGCTCGTGGTCGCGGCGGACGTGCTGCCGGTCGAACCGGGACACGACGACGAGCCGTACGCGGGCGCAGGGGCGGGCGCGGCGGTTCTCGTTCCCGACGCCGAGGAGCCGGCGGCGACGATCACGGCCGTCGGCGAGGCGACGACCGGGTTCGTCGAGCGACACCGGCTTCACGACGGGGTGGCGACGGGCGGCGACGGACGGTTCGAGCGGGAGGCAGGCTTCGGTCCCGCCGTCTCCGCGGCGATCGAACGTTCCGGCGTCGACGATCCCGACCGGGCAGTCGTCGCGGCTCACGACGCGCGGATGGCTTCCGGCGCCGTCGAGGACGCCTCCCACGAGTCGACGTTCGGCTCGGTCGGATACGCTGGTGCCGCGAGCTACTACCTGGATCTGGCGCACTGTCTCGAGGAGGCGGACGCCGGCGAGTCGGTCGTCGCCGTGGCCTACGGCCCGGGCGGGGCCGACGCGGTTGCCCTCGAAACTGGGACGACTGCCGACGTGGGGCTCACCGTCGCCGAACAGCTCGACAGCAAGGAGTACGTCACGTACGCGAAACACCTGGAGTACCGCGAGCGCACCGAGTACACGGGGGTGACCGTCGCATGAGCGGTCCACGATACCACCGGCCGAAGCGACAGGACCAGCGGCTCGTCGCGTTCGAGTGTCAGTCCTGCGGCTGGGTCTCCTATCCCGAACGAAAGCGCACCTGCAAGGGGTGCAGCGCGGCGCCGGCGGAGTACGAGGAGGTCCAGCTACAGGAGCGCGGTGAGATCAAGACGTTCGTCGTCCAGCATTACCTGCCGGACGACATCGAGACGCCACAGCCGGTCGCGATCGTCGACGTTCCGCAGGTCGGCGACGGCGAGCCGGCCCGGATCTACGGTCTCCTGGCCGAATCCGAACTCGACGAGCTGGAGGTCGGCCGCGAGGTCGAGGCCCGGTTCCGCGAACTGTTCGACGACGGTGACCGACCGATCAACTCCTTCAAGTTCGCCGTTCCGCGGGGTGAGAAGTGATGCGGGACGCCTACGTCGTCGGCGCGGGCATGATCGACTTCGGCGAGCTGTACGACCAGTCCTTCGACGACCTGCTCGAGGCGGCGTATCTGAACCTGCTCGAGGACGTCGATAAGGGCGTCGAGCCGAGCGACATCGACGCCGGCTGGTACGGAACGATCGACTTCGCCAACGAGGGGTCCTCGGGTGCGTCGGTCGCCCACGCGACAGGGCTCTTCGAGAAGCCGATCACGCGGGTCGAAAACGCCTGTGCGACCGGGAGCGACGCGTTCCGGAACGCCTCGCTGGCGGTTCGGGCCGGCGAGGTCGATCTCGCGCTCGTCATCGGGGCGGAGAAGATGCTCGACGACACCGCCGGGCTCATTCAGGGCGCCGCAGTCGAGCGCCTCTGGCGGGGTCGCGGCGTGACGATGCCAGCCTTCTTCGGCATGCGGGCGACCCGTCACATGGAGGTCTACGGAACGACGAAGGCACAGATCGCCGAGGTGAGCGTGAAGAACCACGAGAACGGGACGAAATACCCCCACGCTCACCAGCAGTTCGAGTGCACCGTCGAGGACGTCCAGGACTCCCCGACGGTCAGCTACCCGCTCAACCTCTACGACTGCTGTCCGGTGACCGACGGCGCGTGTGCGGTACTCCTCGCGGGCGAGGACGTGGCCCACGAGTACACGGACGAACCGGTTCGGCACGCCGGCTGGGGGCTCTCCTCGGACACGTTCCAGCGCGGCGACGACCTCGCGCTGTCGAACTTCCCGGCGAGCCGCCACGCCTCCAGTCGAGCCTACGAACGGTCGGGATACGGTCCCGACGACGTCGACGTCGCCGAGGTCCACGACTGCTTTTCGATCACGGAGCTGATCACCTACGAGGACCTCGGCTTCTGCGGCGACGGCGAAGGGGGCGAGTTCATCGAGTCGGGTGCGCCGCGGCTCGACGGTCACACGCCGGTCAACCCCTCCGGGGGATTGCTGTCGAAGGGTCACCCGATCGGCGCGACGGGGGTTGCCCAGATCGCCGAGATCTACGAACAGCTCCGCGACGAGGCCGGCGACGTCCAGGTCGACGACCCCGAAGTCGGGCTCCAGCACAACATCGGCATCGGCCGCAACGCGACCGGCGCCGTCAGCTGTGTGAACGTCTTCGACCGGGGCTGAGTCGAGTCGCTTTTACCGCCGACGTCGGGCGACGCGCTCCTCGGCCGTCTCGCTCGCGACGAGTTCGTAGAGGAGGGCCCGTCCGCCGTCGTCCTTCGGGCGGAGTACGCGACCGAGCCGCTGGGTGAACTCCCGCTCCGAGCCGCTCCCGGAGAGCACCACCGCGACGTTCGCGTCCGGGACGTCTATCCCCTCGTCGAGCACGTTCGCGGTGACGACTCGCGAGTAGTCGCCGCGGCGGAATCGGTCGAGGATCTCCCGCCGTTCGGCGGCCCCCGTCTCGTTCGTGATCGGCGGGACGAGGAACCGCTCGGCGATCTCGTAGACGAGATCCGTGTACGCCGTGAAGACGATGATCCGATCGTCCCGGTGACGTTCGAGGAGTTCGGCGAGCCGCTCGAGCTTTCGCTCGGCGTTCATCATCACCTCGCGAGCGCGCTGTTTCGCGAGCAACGCCTCCCGCGCTCGTGGATCGGAACCGGAGCGTTTGACGAGTTCCCGGTAATCGCTCCCGCTCCGGAGCTGGAGCCCGCTCGACGCGAGGTAGTTCGTGAACGTCTCCTGGTGGCCTTCGTAGCGTCGTCGCTCCTCAGCGGTGAGTTCGACCTCGATCCGCTTGATGTCGTACTCCGCGAGATGCGTTCCGGCCAGTTCGTCCGCATCGAGCCGGTAGACGACGGGGCCGAGCAGTTCGGCGATCGTCTCGTGGGCGCCGTCGGGTCGCTCGAACGTCGCCGTCAGTCCCATCCTCGCCGGTGCGGCCATCAGCCTGCCGACGTCTCTGTACCCCTCCGCACCGAGGTGGTGTACCTCGTCGCAGATCAGCAGGCCGAACCGGTCACCGAGCTCGTCTGCCCGGAGATACGCCGAGTCGTAGGTCGCCACCGTGATCGCTTCGACGCGCTGGGTTCCGCCACCGAGCTGGCCGATCGGATCGCCGAACTCCGTTCGGAGCTCGTCGCGCCACTGTTCGAGCAGGTCGATCGTCGGCACGACGACGAGCGTGGCGACCTCCAGGGAGGCGATCGCGCCGATCGCCACGACGGTCTTTCCGGCGCCCGTCGGGAGCTCCACGACGCCGCGGTTTCCCGCCTCGCGCCACGCCTCGAGCCCGGCTCGCTGGTAGTCGCGGAGTTCGTAGTCGGTATCGAGAGCCCCGGGTGACGGCGCAGCCAGCACGCGGTCGTCGGCGTTCGGGATCGCCTCGAGGAGTTCGGCGTAGCGAAACGCCGGCGCTCTGTGACTCCGCGAGCGTTCGTCGTACTCGACGAACGGGCACTCCGGCGGCTCGCCCTCGATCCTGATCGTTCCCTCGTCGTAGCGAAGCGTGACCACGGCGGGAGTCGTCGCCGGTCGGGCTTAACTCCCGCGTCCGCTCGAACACCCGCCCGGTCGGCGCGTTTCTCAATCCTTATTGCCGCGCAGCGGCTCGTAGCAGCCATGAGCGACGAGCAGGCCGAGGCGGCCACGGACGCGCCGAACGGGGAGGGAGATGCGACGACCGACGACGCCGAGCTCGAGGAGCGTACCGACGAGGCGGCCGCGGACGATCCCGAGGAGCTGCGGGCTCGAATCGAGTCCCTCGAGGAGCGATCCGCCGAGCTCGAAGCCGAACGGGACGACCTCGAGTCCCGACTGAAGCGCAAGCAGGCGGAGTTCGAGAACTACAAGAAGCGACAGCAGAAGCGCCGGGACGAGGAGCGCGCCCGGGCGACGGAGGATCTCGTCGAGCGGTTGATCGAGGTTCGCGACAACCTCTCGCGAGCGCTCGACCAGGAGGAGGGGACGGAGATCCGCGAGGGCGTCGAAGCGACGTTCCGGCAGTTGGACGACGTGTTGGTCGCCGAAAACGTCGAGCCGATCGAACCCGAGCCGGGAACGGACGTCGATCCGCAGCGACACGAGGTGCTGCTCCGCGTCGAAAGCGAACAGCCGGAAGGAACGGTCGCCGACGTTCACCGCCCCGGCTACGAGATGGCTGGAAAAGT
>SKTU01000099.1 GCA_007122455.1 Haloarculaceae archaeon
GAGCGCGACCGCAGTCGGTGCCGTCACCGCCGCGCCGCCGGGTTCTCCCGAACCGCCTCCTGGAAGCGGGAATCGCGTCTCGTTGGCGTCCGAGGGCGCAATCGGGAAGCCCACCTCGCTCTCCTCGGACTCCGGGCTACCGAACGGTGGCGAGCAGAAGGCGAATACGAGCCAGAGCATGCCGATCGGCACCGCCGCCGCGGCGCAGACGACGCTGCTCGCGAACACCGAACGGCAATCGCGGTAGATGGCGGCGAACAGCCCGACGAGGAGCAATCCGATACCGGCGAGGGCCGGTGGTTCCCGGAGCCACGGGAAACAGATCGTCGGGAGCTCGCCGGCAAACTCCCCCGAGAAGAGCGGACCGCTTCCGCTACCGACGCCGATACCGTCGCCGCTACCGCTCCCGAGTCCACCGTCGGCGTCACCGCTCGATCCGAGCGCGACCGCGGAATCCAGCGTCGCCGCTGCGGCACCGAGCGCGATGACGGCGAGGAGGGCAACGGCGAGGGCGACGGCGGTATCCCGGTCCACGTTCAGTGCTAGCGCGACACGATGTATATTGGTTGCGTCGCCGATAAGCTCATCTTCTTCGAATGCCGAACAGTCTCGATGACGGGATCGTGGGTTCGGCGCTATCGAGCCGCGGTACGGTCTGAATTCGACGCCGCCGTCAGGACGCGACACACGCCAAGACAGATCGCCGCGAGCTTCGCGTTCGGACTCTTCGTTACAGCCCTCCCGACACTCGGGGCGGGTCTGGTCCTCTTCGTCGTGCTCTCCCGGCTCGTTCCGACAGTCAGCCGGCTCGCGCTCTTCTCGTCGGTCGTCGTGCTCAACCCGATCGTCAAGAGCGGCGTTTACGCCGTGAGCCTCTCGGTCGGATTGGTGCTTCTCGGCCCCGTCAGCGGTCTCGAGGCCGATCCGGTCGTCGCCGGCGAGCTCGCGACCCGGGTGCTCGTCGGTACGATCGTCGTCGGTGCGGCCCTTTCCACCGTCGGCTACGCCTTCGCACACCGGTTCGCGACCCGATACGGAGGGGAACACATTTGACTGACTGACCGATCAGTACCGGCGTGGTCGCCAACCCGCTTCGGCTGTCGATCCTCTGGGTCGGGCTCGTCCTCGCACGGTTCGGACTCGTCACCGAAGAGCGAGCGCGCCGGACGACGGAGCTGGCGTGGCCGCGAATCGTCACCGGGATCGCTCGAATGTCGAAGAACGCCGTCGACGTCGCGATGGTCGGCGTCGCCGTCGGCGGGGCGGCGATCGCCGGCGTCGGTATCGCCGGCCCGTTCTGGGGGATCGCTTTCTCGCTCGGTGGCGGCGTCGCCGGCGGCACGATCGCGCTCGTCTCCCAGCGGTACGGTGCGGAGGCGTACGAGGAGCTCGGCCTCGCGGTCCGTGCCAGCACCCTGCTGGTCGTCGTCGCCTCGATACCGATCGTCGCCGCGTTCTGGCTCTTTCCCGAATGGTTCGTCTCGCTCGTCAGTAGCGATCCGGCGGTGATCGACCACGGGGCCGCATACCTCCGGGTCGTCGCGCTCGGAATCCCGTTCGCGGGGCTGAATCTCGTCGGCAGTCGCGTCCTCGTCGGTGCCGACGACGCCTACACCGCCATGGTGATCCGCGCCGGCGGCGCGGTCGCCAACATCGGGCTGAACGCCGCGCTCATCTTCGGACTCGGGCTCGGCGTCGTCGGTGCCGCCGTGGGGACCGTGCTGTCGAATCTCGTCGTCACGTCGGCATTCGCGGCCGGTATCGTCGTCGGACGAGTGCCGATCGCCGGGGTGTTCCCGGTCACCGTCGACGTCCGCGGAAGCTATCTGGACCACGGGACGTTGGCGGATCTGATCACGATCGGTCTGCCGGTGATGGGACGCAATCTGGTGTGGACGCTCGCCGAATTGCCGATGTTCGGTATTCTGGATCTCTTCGGTCAGGAGATCGTCTCGGCGTTCGTCATCGCCCGTCGGATCTGGGGCATCATGAACACGCCGGGGTGGGGGTTCGGGCTCGCCTCCGCGAGTCTCGTCGGCCAGGAGCTCGGTACTGGCGACGAGGCGACCGCCGAAGCGTACGGACGCGAGATCATTCGTTTTTCAGTCGCGGTGTATCTCGTCGCTGCCGCCCTCGTCGCGCTCTTGGCTGAACCGATCGTCCTGCTGTTCGTCGACGATCCTGCCGAGACAGCGATCGGCGTCGCGGTAGCGCTCGTCTACGCCGCCTGCATCGCGGTGATTCTGCAGGGCGTCTCCGGCGGTGCCGCCGGTCCGCTCGACGCGAGCGGCGACACTCGCTGGCCGTTCGTGAGCCAGGCGATCGGTATGTTCGGCGTTTCGCTTCCGATCGCGTATCTCGGTGCGACGACGCCGCTTGGCCTCTACGGTCTGTATCTGGCGTTCGTCGCCGAGACGTCCGTGCCGGCGGCGCTGAACTACTACCGGTTCACGACCGGCAAGTGGAAAGCGGTGAGTCGCGACTACCGTCCCGAGACGGCAACGGACGGCTGATCAGAACGTGACGATCTCGTACCCCTCGGCGATCAGCGAGTGGATCGAGGGATGTCCGTCGAACTCCTCGCGACGCTCGATGTCGGCGTCGTCGACCGCGTCGTCGACCTCGTAGGCACCGACGCAGTAGTCACACACCGAGACGGCGTCCCGGAGACCGGCGTACAGGTGATGGTATTTATGGTTCTCGTCCTCGAGTTCGCGGACCCACTGGGTTCCGGCCCCGTCGAAGATCAACTGGAACTCGTCGCCGTGTTCGTCGAACTCTCTCGCGGCTTCCATGGCGTTCACGACGTGGCTCCGGCCGTCCGGCGTGTCAGGTCCCGTAAGTACGACGAATGCTGCCTTTGGCATGCGAGTTCCTTTCCGCTCGGCGGCCACGATAACCGTTCGCGTCTGTGCGTGAACCGCGGACGACCGCTCGTTCGAAACGACGCGAAGCGTAATGAGTGTAGAGCGAATACGCTCCTCGAGTGCCGATGACGACCGAAGAGGAACTCCGGGCGACCGCGACAGCACTCGAGGAGTCCGTCGCAGTCGTCGGCTGGGGTGAGACGGGGGTCGATATCGCCGATCGGTTCGGCGGCGACGCGGCGGACGCGGTCGTCGTCGCGGCGGATTTTCGGTCGCCAGTGGAGACGCGGTTTCCCGCTCTCCCGTCGGCACCGCTGCGGATCGGCATCGTGTCACTTCCCGAACGGCCGACGGCCGCGGATCGGAGTGCCCTCCGCCGCCTCGACGATGCCGTCGATGCAGTCGTCGTCGCACCGCGGGCGGCTGCCGGGGATGACACCCTCGACGCCGCGGTAACGACGTTCGTCGGCATGGTTCGCGGCTCCGGGTTCGTCAACCTCGATCTGGCGGATGCGCGTACGGTTCTCGGGACCGGCGGTCTGGCGGTCCTCGGTGAGGCGGAAGGCGCGTTGCGTTCGGCGGCCGAAACCGTCGACGACGCCTTCGGGGCGACGGCAGCCGGCTTCGAGCTCGGCACCGCCGACGGCGTTCTCCTGGAAATCGTCTCTGGACCGTCGCTGAGCGTCGACGCGGTGGATCGCGCGATCTCGGCCGTCCGCGACCGGGTCGGCGTCGAGCCACATCTCATCTGGGGCGGATCGATCGAGGAGGCGCTCGGCGACCAGCTCCGCGCGGTAGTCGTCGTCGCCGGCGTCGAGGACAGGCGCTTCGCCGACGGCGACGATTGCCCGCGCTGTGGGGCGGCGCTATCGGCGTACAGCTTCGGCGACCGACGGACGATCGCCTGCGACGACTGCGGCTACGCGGGCGTTACGGTCTCGCTGTGAGCTACTGTTCGTCCTCGCCGTAGACTGCGTACAACATCGAGAGGAGCCCCACGAGCCCGATCGCTATGAGGATCAATGCGAGATAGCCTGCGCCCCGGATCGTCGCGGCTGGGTCGGCGCCGACCTCCTGCATCGTCACCGCGACCGCAAAGAGGAGTCCCCCGACGACGAGCGCGCCCATGCCAATCGTTCCGTGCCGTACATTCGGCGACATTCTTGCTCGTCCGTAGGGGGGCCCCCTACGAGATAGTTGCGACTCGTCTCGGCGCACGATCGTTACAACTTCCTAACATTTAAATCCGGAACCCGATGCAGTCACGGCTACGATGGACGCAGTCGCGAGCGTGCCGGCTCCGGAGCCACCCGACAGTCCCGACGCGTGGTATGCCCCCGGCGTTCACGACCAGTACGAGATCGTACCGGGCGTCGTCGCAACCGTCCGATCGAACGGCGACGCGTTCAGCTACCGGATCCGGGAACCGTCGCTGTCGGCCGCCGCCGCCGCGGATCTCGACCGCGTTGAGAGACACTTCGCGGAAGCCGAACTCGCCCGTCCCCGGACGCGAGAGGGCGCAGTCGAGCGGTTACGCGAAGGGTTCGATCCGAAGTATCGGCGCGCGATCGATCGACTGGTCGACTGTTCGCCGACAGAGCGCCGACGACTCGACTACCACGCGCTCGCGACGCTGAAATGTCTCGACACCCTGACGCCACATGCTCTCGACGACGCGATCGAGGTGGCCGACATCGCCGACGAGGAGCTGATCGTTCACCTGGACGACTACGCGCCAGCGCGGACGGGGCTGATCGACCCGCCGTTCGTCGACCGGTTCACCGCCGAGCGGATCGTTCGCTACACCGTCCCCTTCGCCGAATACGACGTCCCGGTCGTCCGCTACCGCGAACAGGTGCTCGGGGCCGATCCCTTCGAGACGAAATACGCCGTGCTCGAACCGGACCGGCTTCCGGGGGACGATCGACTCATTCGGGAGTGCAAGGAGCGCATCTGGGAAGCCGGTATCGAGGGATTGACCTCGGAGCTCGATTTCGACGACCGGTCGGCCATCGTTCGGGAGCGCTCCGAACAGCTGCTTTCGCGACAGCTCACCGCGCGCAACACGCGAGCGTGGTTCGACGCCGCGAGACATCGGCTTCGGACTGCGCTCGCGGAGTACGATCTGACGGTTCCCCCGGTCGATCGACGGTTCGCCGACGACCGACTCGACGATCTGGTCTACTACGTGCTCCGTGATCTCGTCGGTTACGGCCAGCTGACCGTTCCGATCAGGGATCCTCGGTTGGAGGACATCGAGGCAAACCGCGTCGGCGATCGCGTCAAGGTCGTTCCACGCGGCGGTGACCGCGAACCGACGAACCTCGTCTTCGATTCCGAGAGCACGTTCGTCAACGTCGTCACGCAACTGGCGGCCGAGGACGGGGTCGAACTCTCGGCATCTACCCCGAGCGCGAAGGTGAACATCGATCTCTCGGGGGTCGAACAGACGATCCGGTGTGCGGTTGCACTTCCGACGATCAGCGAAGACGGACCGCACATCTCGGTCCGCAAGCAGGCACCGGACGTCTTGACGCCGATCGACCTCGTCGACTCCGACTCGATCCCGGTCGATCTCGTCACGCTTCTCTGGATGCTCTACGAGCGCCACGGCGTCGTCCTCTTTTCGGGACCCACGGGCGTCGGCAAGACGACCGTCATGAACGCTCACATGCCGTTTATCAGCTACGCCGATCGACCGATCTCGATCGACGAAGGGTCCCGGGAAGTTCGGCTCCCTCACGAAACCGGCGTTTCGCTATCGACGCGGGAGCACCAGGATGCCTACAAACGCGTCTCGATGGCGGATCTGATGACCGAGACGAACTATCTCAACCCGGACGTCGAGGTGATCGCCGAGATCAACACGCCGGCGTCCTTCGAGACGTTCGGCGAAACGCTACAGACCGGCCACGGCGTGATCGGCACTACCCACGCCGAAACGGTCGAGAAGCTGGTCAATCGCGTGATAGAGCAGGGGCTCCCGGCGTATCTGCTCCGGGAGATCGACCTCGTCGTCTTCCCGCGGCACGTCGACGGCGATCGGTACGTCGGCGAAGTCGTCGAGCTGCTCTCCGAGCGGGAAGCGGCGGATCTCGACGGGTCCCAATCGATCGAGAAGGACGGGACGACGATCCACTACAACCGCGTTCTCTCGCGGGACCACGACGGCGGCTGGACGTTCGCCTACGACCATCCGAAACTCGGCGATCCGACCCGAGGGATCGGGTTCCGAACGCTCCACCGTCTCGCCGATCGAACCGACCGACCGCTCGAGGACGTCGAGTCGGAGTTCCACCGGAAACGCGGATACGTCGAGTATCTCGTTCGGGACGGAGTCGACGACTTCGAGGAGCTGTTCCGATTTCTCGCGGATCTGCGAACCGACGAAGCCGCGACCGTCGAGCGGCTCCGCCGGAGGGGGTTGCCGTGACGGATGGGTTCCGGGTGGTGGACCGGAGCCTCTACGCGCTCTTTTCACGGCACGCCGACCGATCGCGGCACGAGCGGGACAGACAACGGTATCGTGGTGCGGATCTCGACGTCGGCTTCGACACGTATCTCGCTCGTGTGTACGGTGCCTCGTGGCTGCTCGCAGCCGGCGTCGGCTGGGTGACGCTGCTCGTTACACTGGCACTTCCGCCGGAGGCGATCGCGAGGGTCGGATCGGCGCTTTCGACAATCGTCCCCGGTACCGGTCTGATACCGTTCCCGGCAGTTCCACACACCCACGCGTCAGTCGGCTGTGCGGTCGTCGCCGGTGCCGTCACGAAGCGCACGGCGGTGTACGCTGGGGGATCGTATCTCCGGTGGCGGGCGGAGGCGAGACGCGCCGAAATCGAACGGACGCTTCCCGGGGCGGTCCGGTACCTTCGCGCGCTCGCCGACGGGAGCGACGACCGCCGGACGATGCTCAGGAAAGTCGCCGAACAGGACGCCTACGGCGAAACGAGCGCCTCGTTCGCTCGAGTCCTCGAGAAGGCGACCGTCACGGGGAGTCTCGATGCTGGCCTTCGGAGCGTCGCCCGCGAAACTCCGTCCAGAGACCTGCTCTCGCCATTTCTCCTGAAGTTCCGCGAACACGCCAGTCAGGGATCCGACGCGCTGACGGGCTATCTCCGGATGGAGTCGCGGATGCTCTCGCATCGGCAGGCGCGAGCGCGACAGCGGGCGGGCGACTTCCTCGAACTGCTCGCGGAACTGTTCATCGTCCTGCTCGTGCTTCCCGCCCTGCTGGTCGTGATCGTCACGGTGATGAGCGTGCTTGCGCCGTCGCTCACTCAGCCAACGGGACTTCCCGGAGCGCCGACGATGCAAGCGGTACTCGTCTACACGAGCGCGGCGTTCGTTCTCGTCGTCGGCGGCTGTGCGGCGGTACTCGTCGCCGAGCTCAGACCGCCGGGACACGCCGTCACCTACGAGCGCCCCGGCGGATTCGAGACGATCGAGACCAGTGTGCGGAATCCGGCCAGCGCCGTCGTCGTCTTCCTGCCGATCGCTGTCGTCGTCGCCGGTGCTCTCTGGGCGCTCGATCACGCGTTCGCGAACGTCGTTCTGCTCGGCTACGCCGCGTACGGGCTCCCGGTCGGGATCGTCGCCGTCCGGCGTGCCCGCGTCGACGACGCGAAGGATCGGGAGATTCGGGACTTCGTCCACGCGGTCGCCGGTCACGTCAGCCTGGGTCGACCGTTTCCCGAGGCGGTCGAGCGGGTCGCGAACGACGTCGACTTCGGGGCGCTACAGGACGACATCGAACATCTGGCCTTCACGCTCGGTCTCGTCGACGGAACGGGCGACGACGTCCGGCAGGACGCCCTCGACGGCTTCGTCGACGACGTCGGAACGTCGCTGGCCGAACAGACTGTCGGACTGGTAACCGGCGCACTCGATGTCGGCAGCGATCCCGAATCGACGTTCGAAACGCTGCAAACGGAAGTCGGCAGGCTCTATCACGAACGGAAGTCGATTCGATCGGCGATGCTGGTCTACGTCGTCGTCGGCTGGACGACTGCGCTGCTCGTCGTCGGGATCGTCGTCGCGGTCAACGTCTACGTTCTGGACGGCTTCGCCCAGCTATCGTCGGTCTCACGGGGTGCGGGGATGGCGATCGCGCCCGACGCGGTGGATGTCGAGCGGGACGCGTGGCGGTTCTACGTCGTCACGCAGGCGACGATGGTGGCCTGCGGCTGGTTCGCCGGGGTCGCCTCGCGCAACCGCTACGAGGCGCTCTTGCACTCGTCGGTACTCGTTGTCGTCTGCTATGCGGTGTTCGTGGGGGTCGGAATCGTATGAGTCGCGGACAGGCGAACGTCGTTGGTGTCGCGCTGCTCATCGGCATCACCGTCGTCTCGCTCGGTGCGCTGACGGCATCGATAGGTGCGATCGTCGAGAGTAACGCGGCCGCCGCGGACGCCGACCGCGTCGCGTCCGATCTCGATTCGGCACTGGAGCCGGTTGCCGCGACCGGGCCGAACCGTGGAACCGTCTCCTTCGCCGACGGGCGTCTCCAGCCGACCGAACGGAACGTGACGGTACGGGTCGGGGACGAGAACCGAACCGTCGGTACCGACGCGCTCGTCTTCACCGCCGACGACAGCCGGGCGGCCTTCCACACGGGCGGGATCGTCCGCGGAACCGGTGAGTCGTCGTTCTTCGAGCGGCCGCCACCGATAACCGTCGGCGACGGGATCGTCGTCGTCGGTGCAGCGCGACTCGGCGATCCCGACGGAGTGGGCGGTACCGACGTCCGCGTGACGCTCGCGACGAACGTGAGCCACGAGCGGGAGCGTCTGGGGAACGGTCCCGTGGAGGTAGCCGTCGAAACCGCTGCGCCGGTCGCGTGGGAACGGATGTTCCGCGATCAGGGCGCGACGACCGAACGTCGCTCGGGCGAACCATCGACGGTCGTCGCGACGTACGACGGCAACCGGACCGGCTATCTCGTGGTCCACGACCTCGAGTTGGAGGTGCAGTCCCGTGGCTGAAACGCGAGCCATGAGTCCGGTCGTCGGGAAGGCGCTCGAAGCGACGCTCGTCGTCCTCTACATCGGACTCTTGACCACGCTGCTGTACGGCGGCGCCGTTCCGGAGTACCGGGCGACAGCGGGCGCCGAGCTCGCGGATCGAACGGTGTCGACGGCCGCGACTGACGTCGAGCGCGCCGTTCCACCGGAAACGATGGGTGCCGAGGTGCGGGTCGACGTCGATATGCCGCCGACGATTGCCGAAACGAACTATCGGATCCGTGCGGACGGGGATCGACTGCTGCTCGAACACCCGGATCCGGATATCGAAGCGTCGGTCCCGCTCGCGGTTCCGGATCGCGTCGAGACGCTCTCGGGAACGCTTCACAGCGGAGGCGAGTCGACGATCGTCGCGACTGCCTCGGACGGCTCCGTCGAGGTGCGATTGGAATGAGTCGCGGGCAGGCGAACTTGCCGGCGCTGGCGGTCGCACTGTTGGTCGTGACGACGTCGGCGGGATTGGCGCTCGGATTTGCCGACAGTGCTTTCACGTCCGCGGATCGCGACGCGAAGGAGCGATCCGTCGCCGCGGGTGTGGCCGCCGAACTCGTCTCGGCCGACTCGCCGACGAACGAGCGCGCCAACGTGCTGAATGCCACTCGAGTGGACGCGGGTACCGTCTCGGAGCTCGTTCCGGAGGCGGTCGAGGTCAGAGTCGAACTCGACGACGAACTGGTGTACGAGCGTGGCACGCCGGACGACGGGACGACGATCCGCCGGATCGTTCTCGTGGCCGACCGACAGACGGTGACGTTCGATCCGGATCTCGATCGTCCACGGGTGACGCTCCCACGACGAACGCCGGCGGCGACGATCGAGATCGACGCCGGTGCGGACGTCGAGACGGTTCGCGCCAACGACCGGGTCGTGCTACACGATCCGTCCGGAATCGACGGCGTTCACGAGGTCGGACTCTCCCGGTACGAAACGACGACGCTTCGGTTCGAGGGCGACGTCGAAACGGGCGAGGTGACCATCACCTACCATCCGCGCCAGACGACGAAGGCGGTACTGGCGGTGACTGTCGATGCGTAGGGGACAGCTCTCGCTGTCGGTCGTCGAAGCCGCCGTCGGCGTCACGTTCGTGCTCGCGGTCGCCACCGGCTTCGCCTTCGGGGTTCCTGCGCCGGACACCGCGACGCCGCAACTCGATGCCTACGCGAGCGACGCCGCGACGGTCCTCGCGAACGAGCCGCCGCGACACGCCGGCGAGACGCGGCTGGCCGAAGTCGTCGAATCGCCCGACTCCTTCGATCGCGAACGGGAGGCGCTCGCTGACCGGGTCGATCGCATCCTCGCGGACAACCTCCTGTACCGTATCGAGACGGCACACGGTGCCGTCGGTTACGAGCGACCGACGAGCGTGGCGGCCGGACACGCGACCGTTCCGATCGGCGAGGGGGTGACCGTATGGGTCTGGTACGCCTGAACCGCGGTCAGTTGGTGCTCGCCGCCGCGGCGATCGTCGCCGTCGCGCTCGTCCCAGTGTTGTTTGCCTATCTCCAGCTCGGTTACCACCCCGACGTCGGGTCGACCCCCGAACCGGAGACGCCCGGTGAGGACGCGATCGCTCATCTGGACCGGGCAGCCCACGACGCGGAGACGTCCATCGCGGGCGAGTACGCGTGGGACGAATGCGAGGACGCGGCTGCAGCGGTGCGGGATGAACTGGAGGGACCGATCGAATCACTCGAAACGAGCCGGATCGACTCGGGAACCGCCTACGAAGTGTCGTACGACGACGCGTACTCGACCGAGCGCCCGTGTCTCCCCACCCAGCGGGGGAGCGACGGCGACTTCGGCCCGTGTCACGCCGACGACGGCGTCGTCTTCCAGAGTCGCGCCGGCGAAGCAGTCCTGCTCGCCGTCGCCTTCGACGTGGTCGTCACGACGCCGAACACCGATCGGGAGCTATCGGTTCTCGTTTCCATCAACGGCGACGAACTCGACGACTGCTCCGGCGTCCCGTAGTCCAAGAACTAAGGCAGTCCAGATTCGTGTTACTGTATGCCACTGCACGCGGACACCGTGATACGAAACGCGTACCTGCAGGATCGCGACGCTGTCCTCGATATCGGAATCGTCGACGGGCGAATCGCCGAGATAGCCGACCCGGGACGTATCGACGGCGACGAGGAAATCGACGCGGCGGCGAACCTCGTCTCGCCGGGGTTCGTCGACTGTCACAAACACGTCGACCGCGCCTTCGCCGCGGCGGGCGAACGACGTCCGAGTGGCGTCGACGGACCGTTCGCCGACCGGCCGATGAACGAGCTGTTCGACGAGCACTACGAGAACGCCTCGCTCGCGGAGATCGAAGCCAACGCGGTCCGCGCGATCGAGCAGGCGGTCGCAGCCGGCGCAACCCACATCCGATCGCACGTCGGCGTCGACCACGTCGTCGGCACGGAGACGATGGTGGCGTCCCTCGACGCGAAGCAACGAACCGCAGAGATCGTCGACCTCCAGCTCGTTCCGGCGGCGTTCGGGGGGATCACCGCCGACGGTGCCGATGCGGCTGTCAGAGAGGCGGTGGAGCTCGGGCTCTCCGCCGTCGACGACGAGGCGGAGATTCTCGTGGGTGGCGTCGATCCGGCGACCCGAAACGACGACGTTCCGGGGACGATCGCCGCGTGGTTCGACGTGGCGACCGACTACGGGATCGACATCGACGTCCACGTGCAGGACAACGGCACACTCGGCCACCACACGCTCGACCGACTCGTCGAGGAGACGCGATCGCGCGGATACGAGGGTCGCGTCACCGCGAGCCACTGTTTTTCGCTCGCGGAGGCGTCCCCGGAGCGGCTGGAATCGCTGCTGGAGGCGTTCACGGACGTGGATCTGAAGGCCGTCACCTGCTACAACAGCATCCGGGCCTCGATGCCGGTCCGAGAGATCGTCGAGTCGGGTGTTCGGCTCGGTCACGGGACCGACAACACTCGCGATTTCGTCATCCCGTCCGGGACCGCCGACACGCTCGAGGGGCTCGGCGTGCTCTCCCAGAAACTCCTCGGGGCTGACCGCACCAGCCAGTCGTATCGATGGTCGGAGACGAACGCGGGGATCGATCTCCTGTGGGATCTCGCGACGCACCGGGGCGCTTCCGTGCTCGGTGTCGAGGATCAGTACGGGGTCAAGGAGGGGGCCGTCGCGGATCTCGTGGTGTTCGACGAACCGTCCCGCCAGTGGGCCGTGATCGAACGGGCCGAGCGGTCGTACGTTCTCAAGCGCGGCGAGGTCGTCGCCGAGGATGGCGAGATCCGGCCGGAGTACAGCGCGGCGGCGTGAGCGGGAAGTAATTATATGAACCCGGGCGGTCAAACCGCCGGCTATGGATCTGCTGGTGCCAATCGATGGGTCCGATCAGTCGTTGAAGGCGCTTCGGTACGCTGTCGACACGTTCCCGGACGCGAGCGTAACGCTGCTTCACGTCGCCGTCGGGAGCGAGGGACAGCCGGTCACGAAGGGAACGCTCGAGGAGTGGCGCAAGAACCAACGGGAGCGAGCCGACGAGTTCTTCGAGGCGGCGCGAGCGGAAGTCGGCGACGACGTCGAGATAGATTCCGCACTCGTCTACGGTCCGATCGCGAAGAAGATCATCGAATACGCCGAGGAGAACGACGTCGACGCGATAGTCATGGGCACCCGCGGGCGCGACTCCGCGGCTCGGATCCTGCTCGGAAGCGAGGCCGAGACCGTCGTGCGTCGGGCTCCGGTTCCGGTGACGGTCGTTCGGTAGCGTTCCGGTCGCGGCCGGAGCTCTGTCCAGCCAAAGGTTTAGGCGACGGCGGTCGGTTCCGGATAGTATGGTTCCGGAACCAGTGTACATCGCGGGCGCGTTCGAGCATCCGACGCGCGAGGCGCCCGACAAGTCGACGATGCAGTTGCACGCCGAGGTCACCGCCGGCGCTCTGGACGACGCCGGTCTCTCGAAGGACGACGTCGACGGCTTTCTCACCGCCGGCGTCCCCGAGTACGAGCACGGGCTGACGCCGCTCATCATGGCGGATTACCTCGGCATCGAACCGTCCTACATGGATTCGTCCGACGTCGGCGGCTCCTCCTACGTCGGTCACGTCGGCCACGCGGCCAGCGCGATACGGGACGGTCACTGCGAGGTGGCCGTGATCACGCTCGCCGGGCGGCCGCGATCGGCGAGTCAGGCCACCGGAACCGGCGCGCGCGAGCTCCGCTCCTATCAGGACTCCTTCGAGCGGATCTACGGCGCCACGAACGTCACCATGTACGGGATGGCCGCCCGCAGACACGCCCACGAGTACGGTACCACGTCCGAACAGCTCGCGGAGATCCGCGTCGCCGCCTCGAAACACGCCCAGTACAACGAACACGCGATGTTCCGGGATCCGGTGACGGTCGACGACGTCGTCAACTCCCGGATGGTCGCCGATCCGCTCCATCTGCTGGACTGCTGTGTCATCTCCGACGGCGGTGGTGCTCTCGTCGTCGTCAGCGAGGACGTCGAATCCACGCTCGATCGGCGCTGCGTCGAGGTGCTCGGCGTCGGCGAGTCGCCCGGTCACCACGACGCCGGCCGGATCGACCTCACGCGAACCGCGGCCGAGCGATCCGGCGCGGCGGCGTTCGAGCGGGCCGGCGTCGGTCCGGAGGAGATCGACTACGCGTCGATCTACGACTCGTTCACGATCACGGTTCTCGAAGCGCTCGAGGATCTGGGCTTCTGCGAGAAGGGTGAGGGCGGGGCGTTCGTCGAGGGTGGAACGCTGCAAGCGCCCGACGGGGAACTCCCGTTCAACACCGACGGCGGCGGGCTCTGCTCGAATCATCCCTCCAATCGCGGCGGGATGACGAAGGTGATCGAGGCGGTCCGCCAGCTCCGCGGGGAGGCCAACGACGAGGTGCAGGTCGACGCCGATCTGGCACTCGCTCACGGCACCGGCGGCAGTCTCGGGACGCGCCACGGCGCTGCGACGGTCGTACTCGGGGGTGCACCATGAGCTGGGAGCCGCGGCCGACGCCCGACGTAAACCCCGAAACTGCGGCGTTCTGGGCGGCCGCTTCGGAGGGCCGATTCACCGTCTCCCGCTGCGGCGACTGCGGGCTCGCGTTTCATTACCCGCGGACGCGCTGTCCGGACTGCTTCAGCGATCGCGTCGAACTGGAGGACGCGAGCGGTGAGGGGGAGATCTACAGCTACTCCTTCACAGAGCAGGTCGGCGGCTGGCCGGAGGAGGCGCTGCCGCTCGTGCTTGCGTACGTCGAACTCGACGAGGGGCCGCGGGTGATGACGAACGTCGTGGGCGCCGACCCCGAGTCGCTCTCCGTCGGTCAGCGCGTCGAGGTCGAGTTCGTCGACACGGAGGCGGACGACGTGTCGATCCCCGTCTTCACGCCGGTCTGACCCGCCACACGACTAAGCGTCTCGCCCCGGTACTGCCGGCATGGACGAGATACCGACGCTGCGGCTCGACGGGCTCACCGCGTTCGTCACGGGTGCGAGCCAGGGGATCGGCCGCGAGATCGCGACGACGTTCGCCGAGCGCGGGGCCAACGTCGCCCTGGCCGCTCGCGGGGACGGGATCGAGGAGACGGCGACCGAGATCGACGCCCCCGAGCGGACGCTCCCGGTTCGAACGGACGTCACCGACGAGAACTCGGTGCGTGAGGCGATCGGGGCGACCGTCGATCGGTTCGGCGGGCTCGACGCGCTCCTCAACAACGCCGGGATCGCCGGCCCCACGGCACCGATCGAGAACGTAGACCGGGAGGCGTGGGAGAAGACGCTGGCCGTCAACGCTACGGGACCGTATCTGACGTGCAAGCACGCGGTTCCGCATCTCCGCGAGAGCGATCGCGCGAGCGTCATCAACGTCTCCTCGATCAGCGGCAAGCGACCGCTGCCCCGGCGGACGCCCTACGTGGCTTCGAAGATGGCGATCGTCGGGCTGACGCGGACGCTCGCCTTCGAGTTGGGCGGCGACGACGTCACCGTGAACGCGATCTGTCCCGGTGCGACGCGGGGACCGCGGATCGACGACGTGATCGAAGCGCAGGCGGAGGCGCTCGACGTGGAGTTCGAGGAGGCAAAGCGGCGGATGTTCACCGATGACACCGCGCTCGGATCGCTGGTTGATGCGGCGGACACCGCCGAAACCGCGGCGTTCCTGGCGAGCGACGCCGCCCGTCACATCACGGCACAGGACATCAACGTCGACGCCGGTACGGCGTGGTACTGATGGTCCCTGAAGGATGACTTCGATGCGCGTTTCGACGTTCGTAGTGGCTCCGAGCGCGTTTCAGCATCGTCAGTAGCTCACGCTGGCGCGTCGGCACCGGATCGCCGGGAGTTCGATCTCCGACCTCCTTTTTTTACCCCCGACTGCCGATGGTACGGACGATGACGCGCACAGCACTCGTCACCGGTGCGAGCGGTGGCATCGGATCCGCAACGGCACGTGACCTCGGGCGGGATCTCGACGTGGTCGTCCACTACAACAGCGACCGCGAGAGCGCGGAAGCCGTCGCCGAGGACGTCGAAGAGCACGGACGAGAGGCGATCGTCCACCAGTGTGACGTCAGCGATCCCGACGCCGTCGAGGCGATGGTCGATCGCGCGCACGACGAACTCGGGGAGATCGACGTCCTCGTCAACAACGCGGCCGTGCTCCGCATGGCACCGCTGGAAACGGCGTCGAACGACGACGTCCAGCGGACGCTTCGGATAAACCTCGAAGGCGCCGTCTACTGCGCTCGGGCGGTCCTCCCCGAAATGCGCGACCGCGGCGAGGGATGGATCGTCAACGTCTCCTCGACTGCCGGCCTGGTCGGGAGCCCGTCCGACGTCGTCTACGGTGCATCGAAGGGTGGGCTGCTCGGGTTTACCAAATCCCTCGCGAAGCAGTACACCGAACACGGGATCTTCACGAACGCGGTCGCACCGGGACCGGTGAAGACTGAGATGTTCGCGGAGGAGCGCCGTCCGGCAACGCGTGAGGAATCGCCGATCGGTCGGCTCATCACCCCCGAGGAGGTCGCGGAGGTGATCCGGACGTTCGCCACGACGACCTCGATGACCGGGCAGACGCTCGTCGTCGACGGCGGTATACGGCTGTAAGTGGCTATCGGCTCGATCAGAGAAGCGAGAGTTCGCCGGTCACCTTGTCCACGGCGTTTTCAGCGGCGGGACCGACTGCCAGTGCCGTCAGCGTTCCCGGTTCGAGCTGGGTGTGGCCCGCGTCGCGAACGAGCGCGTGCGGGAGCCCCTCTCGCCGCGCCGAATCGGCCAGTCCGGTCAGTGCGGATTTGCCGGAGGCCTTCAGGACGATCTTCTTCTGACCGCCGGATTTCCACTCCCGACGCGCCGAGTCGGCGGCCGACTCGTAGGCTTTCAGCGACGCGTGGGCGACCTGTGCGGCGAGTTTTCCCTCGCCCATCCCGATGTCGGTCCGGACGACGATCACCTGTTTCATACCGATTCGACGTCGGCCATTTAAAAAACGCTGGCGATAGGCCGTGTCACGGCCCTCTCACCGATGACCGGTGGATCGTTGACCTTTAAGCCCCTGACGACCCGTTCTCGGGGTATGATCCTTTCGGACGTGGACATCCGCCGACGGCTCACCGACGGCGAGTTGGTCGTCGAGCCGCTCTCGGATCCGGAACTCCAGATTCAGCCGGCGAGTATCGATCTCCGGCTGGGCCGGGAGTTCCTCGAGTTCCAGCGCACCAACATCCCCTGTATCCACCCGAACAGTCAGCAGGAAGTCTCCGAATACGTCGAGGAGACCTACGTCGAGGACGGCAAGGAGTTCATCCTCCATCCCGGTGACTTCGTCCTCGGGACGACCGTCGAACGGGTCGAGATCCCGGCCGACCTCATCGCCCACGTCGAGGGGCGGTCGTCGCTCGGCCGCCTCGCGATCGTCGTGCACGCCACCGCGGGGTTGGCCGATCCGGGATACAAGGGACAGATCACCCTCGAGCTGTCGAATCTCGGGACCGCACCGGTGTCGCTGTCGCCCGGTATGCGGATCTCACAGCTCACGTTCACGGAGCTAAAAACGCCCGCAGAGCGTCCCTACGGCTCCGAGCGCGGGTCGAAGTATCAGGGCCAGAAAGGGCCGCAGGCCTCGCGAATCCAGGGCGACCGGGAGTTCGGGGGTGAGCAGTAAGCCATGAAGTTCATCGAGGAGGTCGTCGTCGACGAGTTCCTCCCGACGTTCCGGTCGATGCTTGCCGGCGAGCTTCGCGAGCGAGGACTCACCCAGAGCGAGGTCGCCGAGCTCCTGAGTATCAGCCAGAGCGCGGTCTCGAAGTACGCCCACGGCGATGTCGACGTCAACGAGGAGGTCGCGACCGACGAGCGCGTTCGGACGCTCGTCGATCGTCTCGCCGACGGGCTCGCTTCGGGGGAGATGACACCGGTACAGGCGCTCATAGAGGCGGAGGTACTCGTCCGACAGCTGGAGCGGGCGGATCTACTCGCGCGGCTCCACGAAGCCGCGTTTCCGCCGCTCGCGACCTACGAGGGGTCGCTGAACATCCACGATCCGGAGGGTGAGCTTCGGGTGACCGAACAGGTCCGCGCGTCGGTCCGGCGGGGTGTTCGGGCCCTCGAGAATACGAGCGGTTTCGCGGCGATCGTTCCGGCGGTCGGCTCGAATCTCGTCGAGTCGCTCCCCGACGCCGACGGAATCGACGACGTGGCCGCCGTTCCCGGGCGGATCCTCGACGTGAAGGGGCGAGCGACGGTCCCCGGCGAGCCGGAGTTCGGTGTCTCCGAGCACGTCGCCTCGGTGCTGCTCGCGGCACGGGCGGGCGGTAGCGACGCCCGCGCCGCGTTGAACATTCGGTACGATCCGGACGTGATCGAGAAGCTGTCGGTGGCCGGATACACTACCGTCGAGTTCGACGCCGAAGCGGAGATAGAGCGCGCGGTCACGACGGCGATCCTCGAGGAGCCCGACGCGGACGTGCTGTACCAGACCGGCGGATTCGGTATCGAACCGGTCGCCTACGTGCTGGCCGCCGACGCCACGGCCGCCGTCTCGATCGTCCGGGACGTACTGTGAGCGACACCGCCTCCTTCTACGGCCGGTGGGCCGGTCTCTACGATCGGATCGCGACCGCACCCGGCGTCGGGCGGTGGCGCCGAGCCGTCGCCGAGCGGGTCGCCGAACCGGGTGCGACGGTCGTCGAGATGGGGTGCGGTACGGGTGCGAACCTACCGTATCTTCGCGAGCGAGTCGGTCCGGAGGGTCGCGTCGTCGGCGTCGACATCACCGGGCCGCTGCTGACGCGTGCTCGCGACCGAACCGCTGCGTTCGACAACGTCGCGGTCGTTCGCGGCGACGCGACTCGTCCACCGATCGCTGATTGTGACGCGGTGGTGTCGACGTTCGTCTGCGGGATGTTCGAGGATCCGGCTGCGGTCGTCGACGGTTGGTGTGACCTCGTCGGAGCTGGCGGCCGGATCGCGGTGCTCAACGCGACGGAGACGACCGCTCCCCTCGGTCGACCGCTCAACCCGCTCTTTCGGGGTTTCACGGCCGCCGGCGCGCCGTCGATGGGTGCGCTCGACGCCCTCCGCGCGACCACCGGCTGCGTCGAGCTTCCGCTGTCGGAGCGAGTCGAGGCCTCAAGGGAAGCGCTCTTCGAGCGGACCGTCGAGCGACGGTTCGAGACGTTCGCGCTCGGTTTCGTCGGACTCGCCTCCGGCCGCGTCCGCTAACGTTTTTGAGTCGGCCTCCGTCCCCGGAGCATGGACAGGCGCGTCGTGATCGGGGCGACGGTGGCGGCAGCGACAGTCGTCGTCGGCGTCTTCCTCGGTTCCGTCGAGGTCGTGCTCGGAGCGGGTGCCGTCGGCGGTGTCGTCGCGGGAGGACTCTCGCAGAGCGGACACGTCGGCGCCGGTGCCCGTGCGGGGGCGTACGGCGGGGGTGCAGGATTCGTCCTCTTCGTGCTCGTCGGGACGCTCCAGTCCGCGTTCGGGGGCGACCTCCTCGTTCCGGCGGTGATCGGTGCCGAGACGCTCCTGATCGCGTCGATCGTCGTGCCGTTGCACGCGATCTTCGGCGCCGTTGCCGCCGCCGCCGGCGTTCGGATCCGGTGGGTCGTCCGGGGTCGCCCCGACCCGGACGACGCCTGACGCACGGTCACCCGTATCGGGTGGCGTGGGTCGCACAGAGCTCCGGTTCGTGGAGCTGGGCACGGACGAGTTCTGGCTGGCGGTGAGCGTTGTAGAGGCGACACCGCTCGTCGTCGCAGAACGCCTCGCCCGTCTCGAGATAATGGTAGGCCGCGAGGACGTACCCCTTCATCGCGTCGGTCGTCCTGGGATCGTCGGCGACGAGGAACTCGCCGTCGACCTCCTGTTCGAGCAGCTCCCGAGGCGGTGCGTCGCCCGACACGAGCGCGTGAGACTGCTTGGCTTTGTAGTACGCTTCGGGCTTTGCGGGTGCTTCGTAGAGTCCCGGCACGGAGAGGACGGCGGGCTTTCCGAGCACGCAGACCCGCTTGTGCCACCGGCCGTCGTGGTCTCCCCACGTTCCCACCGCTCGATCGACGAGCGGAACGTGGAGCCGCTCGAGCGGCGTCTCCAGGCGCCGCCGGAGAGCGTCCTGCACCGCGAGCCCGTCGTAGAGGACGCCGCCGGCTCGTTCGGGGTTACTTAACGCCCGCTCCTCGTAGCGGACGATTCCGAGCATCGTGTTGCCGGTTTCGGGCTCGTACGGCGAGGTGACGCGAGCCTCGGCGAACGCCTCCGCGAGCGCATCGTCGTCGGCGAACCGACCAAGGAGGCGGTCCTCGACGGTGACGTCGGCGTCGATCCGCGCTCGGAGCCACGACGCGATCTCGTCGACGTCGGCCACCGTCGTTGGTGCCCGGTACAGCGTGACGGTTTCGATCATATCTGTAGGTTGTACCACCGAGTCAAACCAGTTGTGGTCGGTCACATTTCGTGTGTATCGGTGCGTCAACGTCGTCGGATCGATCTTTCCCGTGGGGTTCCTCGACCATCGTTGTAAGGGACACCAATCTATTTGCGGATGGAGGGTGGCGTTGATTTGGTATGAGTGAGCAAACCGTTCTGATCGGCTCGGTTATGCACGAGACGAACACGTTCGTAGACGAACTCACTGATCGTGCCGCCTTCCAGCGACGATACGAACACTTCGGTGCCGACATACCCGCAAATCTCGAGGGAACGTCGACGTCCGTTGGCGGTGCGATCGCCGTCGCCCGGGAGCGAGACGTCGATCTAATCTACACCGTCGCGGCGAACGCTACACCCGGTGGACCCGTAGCTGCCGACGCCTACGAGTTCTACACTGACCGTATTCTTTCGGGTGTGCGAGATCACCTCCACGAACTGGACGGGGTGGTGCTCCCGCTGCACGGGGCGATGGTTCCGGACGGTACAACCGACGGCGAAGGCCCACTCGTCGCGCGGATCCGTGACGTCGTTGGCCCGGACATTCCGATTTCCGTGGCCCTCGATCTCCACGGGAACAACACGGACGAACTGTTCGACGCCGCCGATGCCGTCGTAGGCTACGAGACGTACCCTCACGTCGATATGGGGGAGACGGGTCGAACGGCGATGGAAATTCTCCTCGAGATAATTCGCGGTGAGATCGATCCGGTCATGCACGTCGAGCGACCGCCGGTGATTCCGTACGGCACGGAACAGAACACGCGGACGTTTCCGATGGCCCGAGTCATGGCGCGTGCTCGAGATCTCGAATCCCGGGACGAGATACGTAACGCAAGCGTCTTCCCCGGATTCTTACTGGCTGACGTCCCATCGATGTCGGTGTCGATATCGGTCGTGGCCGACGACGATCTCGGAGCTGCCCGAACAGCTGCTCGCGAACTTGCCGAACTGATCTGGAGCCTCCGCGATGAGTTCGTCGGCGAATACGTTTCCCCCGACGAGGCAGTTCGTCGCGCAGCGGAGATCGAAGCGAACCTCGACGACGACGAGGCTCCGGTGTTGATGGCTGAACTCGGTCCCATGACCGGGGCCGGCGGCGCGGGAGACGGCACGACGCTGCTCCGGGCAATGATCGAGCGTGAGGCTACGAACGCCGGATACGCGACGATACGCGATCCCGAGGCTATCGACGCCTGTGTCGAAGCCA
>SKTU01000066.1 GCA_007122455.1 Haloarculaceae archaeon
GACGAACCGATGTACGCCACCTCGGGGATCGATTCGGATCTGATGACGGCGACGAAAAAGGCGATCCGCCACATGATCGAGCATCTCTCGACCGAGCGTGGTCTCACTCGGGCGGCGGCGTACATCCTCTGTTCGGCCGCCGTCGACCTGAAAATCAACGAGGTCGTCGACGCACCCAACTGGGTCGTCTCCGCGTATCTCCCCGAAAGCATCTTCCCGTAACGGGAGAAAGCACTTACAAGGTGGCGTACCACACCCGACCATGCGCCCCGAAGCCCTCCTCGCGGGTGCTGCCGTCGTCGCACTTCTCGGAACAGTCGCGACTGCAGCGCTCGTGCCGGGGTTCCTCGTCGATGACCCCGGAGACCGTGACGAACCGCCCGCCCGAATCAACGTCGCAGAGACGACGTTATCGACCGGTGAAATCACCGCCGAAACCGCGACACTCGAGGTGACCACATTCCTGCAGCACCGTGGCGGCACAGCGGAGAACGTCACTGTCACCGTTCGCGCGACCGACGAAGCCAGCGGGCTCGTCGCCGACACGACCGAAACGGATCTCGGCGCCCTCGACGACGGCGGCGAGCGATCGGTACCGCTGTCCGTGACCGTGCCCAGAGAGGGAAGTTACGAGGTGCGGACGCTGCTCTACGTCGACGGCAACCGCGTCGACACTGCCGCAACGAGCGTCCGTGGCGTCGAAGCGCTGACGCCGCCGTACGCCGAATCGACCGTCGAATTCCATCGGTTCGACCGTCAGCCGGGCGTCGAATACGCGATCGAGTCGACCGACGGCGACGACGCGACGCTCTCGGTCACCAGTTACCTGCACAACGACGGCGACGAGCAGGAGTCCGATCTCCGACTCGTCGTCACCGCTCGACAGGCCGAATCGAACGTCGTCGCGGCTCGCACCGAAACGGTCGTCGGCGAGATCGATCCCGGACGGACCACTCAGTCGGAACTCTCCGTGACTGTTCCGGACGGCTACAACTACCACCTGGATGCGACGCTGTGGCGCGACGGCGTCGTCCTCGAATCCACCCGTGCGGCGGCGAACTTGGATCCCCGAGAGACGATCGACGCCGGCGAAACTGTCGATGACGTCGAGTTCGAAACGGGTGATTTCGAGTCCGACCGTCCAGTCGACGAACCGCGAGCGACCCCCGAATCGGAGGTTGATTCCCAGCCCGGATTCGGCGCTGCCGTCGCGGTCGTCGCCGCACTCCTCGCAGCTGGCATCGTCCGGAAGTGGTCGGGATGACCGACGCTGACACGAACGAACCTGCGATCGGCGGAGAGACCGTCGTCGCGTATCTCGGGTGGGGTGCACTCGTCGCCTTCGCGATAGCCGGCGTCGTCGCCGGGGCGGGCCTCTACGGCAGCCTCGGCGCGATCATCGACGTCTGGGTCGCCCCACAGTACCAGCCGATCGCCAGCGCCGGCGTCAATCTCGCGGTGCTCTGTGTCGCCGGAGTGGGAATCGTCCTCGCGCTGCGCCGGCTCCAGCCGCTCGCGAACGCCCAAGACGAGGATTGATTGCGATCGGTGGCGAGAGACCGAACGAGAGATCTCATGCAACGGGATTCCCCCACGCGTTTCGAGACGCAGACCGTCGCCGCAGGCGAAGATCCGAGCGAACAGGCCCACGGAGACGTCGTCTCCCCGATCCATCTGGCGAGTACGTTCGTCCACGAGCGCCCCGACGAAGCCGGCGAGTACACCTACGCACGCACCGCGACGCCGACCCGGACAACTCTCGAAAAGCGTCTCGCGACGCTGGAAGGAGGCGAACACGCGCTCGCGCTATCGGCGGGGATGGGCGCCGTCGGGACGGCCCTTCTCTCAGTTCTGAACCCCGGCGACCACGTCGTCGCCTTCAACTATCTCTACGGCGGCACCCGGAAACTACTCGACGACGTCTACGGGCCGCGGTTCGGCGTCGACGTCGACTACGTCGACGCGACCTCGACGGAGGCCGTCCGGGATGCCGTCACCGACGAGACGGCGCTCGTCTACGTCGAGAGTCCGACGAACCCGCTGATGAAGCTGTGCGATCTCGAAGCGATCGCTTCGGTCGCCGACGAGGCCGACGCGACGTTCTGCGTCGACAACACCTTCGCCAGCCCCGCCCTCCAGCGGCCGCTGGAGTTCGGCGCCGACATGGTGCTACACAGTACCACCAAGTACATCAACGGTCATTCGGATACGCTGGGCGGGGCGATCGTCACCGACGATGCCGAACTCGCCGACGCGGCCATCCACGCGAGGAAGTACGCGACAGGCGCAGTACCGTCCCCGTTCGACGCGTATCTCGCACTCCGGGGCGTGAAGACGCTCGCGGTCCGGATGGAGCGCCACTGCGAGAACGCGGCCGCGATCGCGGAGTTCCTCGCGGACCACTCGGCCGTCGAGTCGGTCAACTACCCCGGACTCGAGAGCCACCCCCAACACGAACTCGCCGCCGAACAGATGGCGGATTTCGGCGGCATGCTCTCGTTCGAGATCGATGGCGGCAAGCACGAGGCAGCCGAGTTCCTCGCTGGACTCGATCACGTCAACCTCGCGGTCAGTCTGGGCGGCGTCGAATCACTGATCGCGCACACGCCGACGATGACCCACAGGTATCTCGATCAGAAAACGCGCGACAGGATGGGGATCACGGAGTCACTGATCCGGCTGTCGGTCGGGATCGAACACGTCGACGATCTCATCGCGGATCTCGATCGCGGACTCGCGAAGATCGAGTAGGCAGTTCTCCGGATTTCGTCCCCACCTGGACGTGTCGAAACGTTTCACAGCCCCGAGCCCCAGTGTCAATAACTCCACCAGCCCCGAAGCTCAGAAATTATGCAGAAGTAGTGGCCGAGCCGGTTCACACATATCAGATTGAATATAACGCGAGCCCATCCTGAACCCTCACATCTGCATCCCCCTTCAACCACGCAACCGACTAGCTCTCATGACTCCTCGCCGTACTCCTTGTACCCACGGAGCGTGTCGTAACGGTCGGAGTAGACGAACGCGTCCTCGTTCTCCCGTTCAACCGTCTGCGCCACCTTCCCTTCGATATCATCGCGATGATCGTACCGATCGTACAGAAAGACCTGCCTCAGACGCAGAGGAACGAAGATATCGGTGAGATGTGCCCCACCGCCACCGGCTCCCCGGATGTGTTGCCATAGACGCCGTGGGAGATCCTTCGCTCGACCGACGTAGAGTCGCGTGGGTGCGCTCCGCGCCGGAGCCACCCACCACGGAACGCCCTTCTTCCCGTGATCACGTAAACTGAGGAGTTCTGCGTTTCCGGACGACGAGTTTTCGCATTCGAGGACGTACACGCACCCGGCGTACTCGGCCTCGGTCAAATCAACGGGTTGTCCGCGGCTTCGGTCGTAGCAGTCGCGGAGTCGTTCTGAAAGGGCCTCCCGGGATGGAACTTTGTACAGGATCTGGCGTGAACCATCCTTTCGTGGGCCTCGAACGCGGCGCATACTTACTTTCACTCGCCGGCGGACTCGTCCACTTCGGGGACGCACTCGGGGCAGTGCGCTGCGTCGCGATGGTACCGAATCTCGTGTCCCGCAACCGCCTCGCCGCACTCGAAGCAGAACCACGGCGGTTGGTGGAGGCCGTTGGCGCCGTACTCGCCGAACGCTCCGGCGACGCTGCCGGACAACCCGCACCGCTTGCACCTGACGATCTGGTCGTAGAACGTTCGGGGGTGGCCGTTGACTCGCTCTCTCACTTCGTCGGGGACGCCGCTCGGCCAGATGTCGTCCGGCCACGGATGCCAGTCGTGTTCGTCGGGGTCGCAGATCTGGTCGATGCGCGGCCCGGCGCCGAGCGGGTGGTAGCGTTCGGAGTCCAGTCCGTGTTCGTCGAGGCGGAACTGCTGTGCGACGTCCTCGCTGACGGTGAAGTTCGACGCCGCCTCGTCCCACGAGACGCCGTCGTGGTACTGGAGCAGGGCCAGCGGCGGCCGGCTCGTGACGCCGACCACGGTGAACGCTTCGTCTTGTTCTCGGTCGTAGAATCGCTGGCCGACCAGCCGTTCTCGAAGGTCTTCCACGTCGGGCATACCACGCGTTACACCCGTGGTGTCGGAAATACGTTCGCGTCACTCGATGGTAGCAGTCGAATGGTGTGTCCACTTCGAACCGTTCACCCCACGCCGTGATACTCGAGGGTCAAAAAGTATCGAATTTCTGACTCTCCAGTCTCGTTATGGCTTCTACGGGCGGTTTCTGCCACCTCAACAAATAAGTACACAGTTCACGTACTGTGAACCGAGATGGCATACGAACCCACGGACGAACCTCGGCGCACGCCCGACGGAAAGCCGCGAGTCCACGGCCTTCACACCTATTTCCGCGTCTTCCAGAACCCCGACCTGTCCCGCGTCTACTACCGCGCACGCGACGGCCCCGTCACCGTGCCCGAACTCCGCGACGAACTCGGACTCAGCAAGTCCTCCGCATACAACTACATCGACGAACTGGTCGACGCTGGCCTTCTCGTCGAATTGGAGGAGTCCGAGAGAAGTACGCAGTACACGGCGACGGACTGGACGCTCACCATCGACATCGACGGTGACTCGCTAACGATGGGGCCACTCTCAGCACTCGTCGTTGCCAACAAGACCCAGTACCCACCCATCGAACGTCTGATCGACGAACACGGGTTGGCGAGACTCCAAGAGTTCATCGTAGCAGCACAGGCATACGAACGGGGCGACACCACGACTCGACAATTGGCCGACGATACAGGGGTTAGTTACGGTCTCGCCATCGATGCGCTGACCGCCATCGCAGAGTTATTCGGGTTCACCCCTGAGGACGAACCGTTGACGAGCGACGATGCTTCCGACGAACCGCTCATCGACGACGAAATCGACCTAACCGAACTAGAGGCAGACAGCTCTCCCGAACGCAGCGATGATAACACGGCACCGATCGGCCTGATGGAACGCAAACGCGAATCCAACGAGGAGTAGGATCGATGTCGAATCCGTTGCAACCGGTGATCATTATCGACACGGGCATCATCCGCGGCACAGGGAAACCGAACCAGAACCGACACACGTACCGACAGATTCGACAGGCCGTCGAGAGCGAGAATCAGACTCTCTACTTGCCTGCGACGATGTACGAGGAATTGGGTGGCGTCCCTTCACAGATCCCGAGTGGGAGCGAGTGGGTAGACCCGTTGCTCAAACAGGGATGGGTTGATGTTGCGCCGAAGGTATCGGGAGATCCCGACGCGTCGTTCTCGTCGCCGACCACGCAACGGGGGAAGTTGCGTCACGCAGTCGAGGCCGCTATTTTGCAGGAAAAGACGGGTTCCGGACGCGAATGGGAGGATACCGCACTAGCGGGGTTGGCCGATCGCGTCTTGTCGAACGCGCAAGCTGCTCGGGTGATCATCCATACGACCGACAAACCCGCACAGAAGGCGATAAACAGAGTGTTCGCGGCAAAGTGGCAGGGATGTGTTCGCACATATTTCCATCATCCGCACGAACCGAAGACGCGATTCCGCGACCCGAAATACTTCCGCTGGTGACGGACTCACAAGAACACAAGTCGGTTCGCGCCACACTCAATATGGATACAATAACTCATTTCTATATCGTAGTATACAGTTTATATTCGGAGGGGCGGGACGCGAGCCCCTTTTGAGGCTCGGCACGCTACCGGAGGTATGGTTCAGAACGTCGCCACCCGAATGGCCGAGCTGGAGCCCGAGGATTTCTACCTCCTCTCGGGAGTCGAGCACGGGATGCGCTTCTCGCGGTGGGTGGCCGCTGAGAAGATCCCGCAGTTCTCTCGGCTCGACGGCGACGAGGTCGACTACCGGCTCGACCGCTGCATGGATCGGGAACTCCTCGAGCGCAAGACGATCCAGTACACCGGCTATCGACTCACCTTCGAGGGGTACGACGCCTTGGCCCTTCGAACGTTCGCCGAGCGAGAGACGATCGACGGCGTCGGTGCCCCTCTCGGGGTCGGAAAGGAGAGCGACGTCTACGAGGTGCGATCGTTCCAGCCGCTCGCGCTGAAATACCACCGCGAGGGATACACCAACTTCCGAGAGGTTCAAAAGGAACGGGAGTACACGGCGCAGAACAAACACCGGTCGTGGCTCTACACCGCCCGAAAGGCGGCCGAACGGGAGTACGACGCCCTCGAGACGCTGTTCCCCGAGGTGAACGTCCCCCGTCCGGTCGATCAGAACCGCCACGCGATCGTCATGCAGCGGATCGACGGCGTCGAACTCTCCAGAGCGAAGCTCGAATCGAAACAGGTGGTCGGTGTCCTCGAATTGATCCTCGAGGAGATGGCGACGGCCTACGACGCCGGCTACGTCCACGCAGACATGAGCGAGTACAACGTCTTCGTCAACAGTGAGGGGGTGACGATCTTCGATTGGCCCCAGGCGGTTCCGACCGATCACGAGAACAGCTACGAACTACTCACGCGCGACGTCGACAACCTCGTCGGCCACTTCGATCGAAAGTATCCGAAGGAGACCCCGGAGCTCGACCGCTCCGGAATTGCCGACGCAGTCGCTGCCAATGGGTTCGAGAACGTGCGCGAGCACGTCCGAGAGGCGTAATCGAGCGGCTACATTCCGTTCGACCTTCGCATCCGTCTTTTGCCCGCCGGCTCGAACGACAGCGTAAACTGCATACGGCGATACGAAATGTCGTTCAGAAGTTGAGACTGCCCTCGTCAATGCATACGGTTTTGAGGCCGATTGACTTTCGAAGTTATCGACTGCGGTGCAGGGCGCTAAAACCTCGCCGTTCACGGCGGGGATACAGCGC
>SKTU01000020.1 GCA_007122455.1 Haloarculaceae archaeon
ACGCCCACACAGATGGTAGTTATAATCCGCGAAACCACGATACGTTCGTGTTTACTGCCGACAACTCTCTTTCAGTGGCGACGAATAGAGCGTCATCGGAAATCGACACGCTTGACCGAAAACCCTGGATTCAGCGGTCAGATAGATGGTTTTACGTCAGGAGTCCCCGCCGAATTTCATGAAAACGTACCCTAATCCGAGCGCAGCGCCCATCGCGACAAGCGCCGCCACGACCAGCGCGAACGCCGCATCCGGGATGACGATGTCGGGGCCCGCCGGACTGGGATCGATAGTCGGAACGTCGTCACCGACGGCGATCCCTCCCTTCATGCCCAGGGCTTCGTGCGGCGTACAGTGGTAGTTCGTGATCCCGACGTCGTCTTCGGTGAACGTGTACTCGTAGGTGAACCCTTCGTCGGCGACGATCTCTTCCGAGAGGAATCCCGCAGGCGTGTCCTCGTTCGGCACGATGTTGTGCCCGCCGCCTTGTCCAGTCCACACCCACGTGACCGTCGTTCCGGGGTCGAGCCACACTGTCGGCGGTCCGTAAGCCAACCCCTCCGGGCCGTCGCCCACCTCGATGGTCAGTTCCGCTTCGCCGCGAACGTCCGTCACGTCGCCGTCGTACAGCCGAGCGTCGTCGAGGTACGGTCCGAAGTCCGGAATCTCCTGTGCCCGGACCGGGGTCGCCGCTCCGGCGACTGCGGCCGTCCCCGCGAGCGTCAGAACGCCTCGGCGGGTCACAGTCGCTCGACTCACGGCGATCGCCGACTCCGGCCACAGCGATTGTTCGTCGTACCCCACAGGATCGCGTCGATCCCGAATCGATTGCAGAGTCCCATAACCCACCTTTGCCTCTGAGTCGCCATAGGTCAGCGTACCGTTCTCGACGATCGAGAATCCGACTTGGATCGCTCCGGTAGCGTGCAACGTCGACGGCACGACGCCGCGTTCAACGGGACGATATCGAAAATTAGACGAATCGACGAACTCGATCTCACAACTGGCCGTTCAGACGCACGGTGGGCGATTATCGGGCGATTTTGGAGGTGCTAATCCGCTTTATGTGACTCATTACAAAGGTAAATACAAGCGAATGTCTGGTTAGCATGAGCCTCAGTGGAGAACGCCACGGGACGCCGGAGCTGATCCAGTCTACGGTCGTAACGTACGATGATAGACCGGACGAGTGCACGCTCCATCCGCTGTATCCCGGCGACGAGGAACGCACGACGGCGTGGATTACGGCGCTGGAGGGCTCGTATATCGATCTCGCCGCGTGGTGTTGATCCCATCGCGGGACCTCTACCGGAGCGTCTCGACGAGAACGAGTGGAGACTGCGACGCGACCGTGTCCGGGATGTCGAGTGGCGCACCGAGGAACGTCGGAATACCCCTTCCTCGAGAGATCTGAGGTAGTGACTTCTCGTGAGCCGGCGGACGTCACCATTACTCTCGCCAACTCGAAAGATGCGACAGACAGTAGATGAGCCCCACCCAACCGACGAACAGTCCTGCGATGATCACGAGGAAGTCGGCGAGTTTCGTCCCGTACAGGTAGTCGTAGCCGATGCCGACGGTCAGTAGGGTAAGGGAGAGACCCAGCAACAGGAAACACCGGGACCTACTCTCGGGTGGTTTCATGATCAGTTGATCGGACGGCGGCCGGACGCTAAAAACCTCTCACCACGTGGCGCGGCCTCGAGTCAGCTCCCGGTCGTCCGCCCCTTCCGATCGGACGAGAGTTCCCGTTGGACGAGAATGGATCGATTGCCGTACATATGTCGTGAATAATAACGATAGATCCGAGCGTGGATCGCGACATGACCGTCCTCACAGCGGTCGACGTCGACCAGCCCCCGCACCAGTCCATCGACGTTGGGTACGATCTCGCGACCACCTACGACGAGCCACTGCTCGTGGTCTACGTGATGCCCGACGAGGAGTTCGACCGACGACAGCGAAACAGGGACGCGGAGCTCCCGGAGGAGTTCGAAACGTACACGCTAGATATGGCGAGTGACACCGCCGCGGAGCTTGCGGCTGACGCCGTCGACGAGACGCTCGACCACTACGACCCCCAGCGGATCGTGACGCGAGGGTCGGTCGGTTCACCGTCGGATGTCGTTATCGAGATTACCGAAGAGGTCGACCCCCGATACGTGGTCGTCGGTGGGCGAAAGCGATCCCTCGCCAAGCAGGCCATCTTCGGGAGCGTCTCGCAAGCGATCATCCGCAACGTGGAGCAACCTGTAATGACGATCATGGAGGCGTCAGAGTCGGAGTAGTCGTCCGACATCCCCTCGTGGGGTAGTTCTCGCTGCGTGGGAAGCATCGCAGTCACTATTTTTGCTCCGGAACAATCTCGAAGTACGCTCACGTAGAGACGGGCAGCCGAATCGACGGCGATACGTGTACGCCCGCACCCACGAACTCGATCCGTCGGTCGCGGTGGTCGCCCGCACCCACGAACAGTCATACCCATGTCACTCACTAGCCAACCCACGGCCCGAACGCATCGCCGAGAACTGCAGAACAAGACGTGTCTCGTAACCGGCTCCTCGCGCGGTATCGGTCGCGAGATCGCGCTGGATCTCGCGACCCACGGCGCCGACGTCGTCGTCAACTACTGTTCCTCCAGCGGGGCGGCACGGGACGTCGTCTCCGCGATCGAGGATACCGGTGAGAGCTCCGCCGCAATCCAAGCTGACGTCGCCTCGCTCTCGGACGTCGAGCGGATGGCCGACGCGGTCCACGAGGAGTTCGGACCGATAGACGTTCTCGTGAACAACGCCGGCGTGACGATCGACAAGAAGTTCGAGAACATGACGCGAGAGGACTGGAATCGCGTCATCGAGGTCAACCTCGGCGGAGTGTTCAACTGCACGAAGGTGTTTTTCGACGACGTCAGAGCGGCCTCCGAGGGACGGGTGATAAACATCTCCTCGGTGGTCGGCCAGCAGGGCAACTACGGGCAGGCCAACTACGCCGCTGCGAAGTCCGGGCTGTTCGGCTTCACCCGGACGATCGCCCTCGAACTCGCCACGACCGGGTCGACCGCCAACTGCGTCGCACCGGGATTCACCGAGACGGATATGCTCGAGGACGTCCCGGATCGAGTGCGCGAAAAGATACAGCGAAAGATCCCGTTAGACCGGTTCGCCGAACCTCGCGACATCGGGGGGATCGTCCGGTATCTCGCGAGCGAGGAATCCAGCTACATGACTGGACAGGTGATCGGCATAAACGGCGGAATGCACTGGTGACGTCGGTTCGACGGCTGTGAGAGGAGTCCCCCCAATTTAAAAGAAGCTCCGCTCAGGCGGGCGTGAACGTAACGATCCAGTCGTCCTCGTCCCGCCGTTCGACGCCGAGTTCGACGTCGTCGCCCCGGTCGATCGTCTCCTCGCCGCGTAGCTGTCCGGTCAGCCGAACGCCCTCCTCGAACTCCGCGATGAGAACCGTGTACGGCGTCTCCCCGCTGAACTTCGGGATGGTTGCCGTTATTTCGGTGTGGGAGACCACGCTCGCTCGAGTGGAGAGCGGCGCATCGACCATCTCCGGCTCGCCGCACTCCGGACAGCTTCGGCGGGGCGGCCAGCCGACTGCGTCGCAGGCGCCACACCGGCGGTAGATCGGTTCCCCGACGTCGATCGCCTTCAGGAACTCGACGTGCCACGGTGCGGTCATGCTATCGCCTCCAGGACGTGAACGACGGCGCTGGCACCGCTCCCACCGACGTTGTGGGTCAGGCCGATCTCGGCGTCGTCGACCTGGTTCGGATGACGCCCCTCGAGCTGTTTCACGATCTCGACGATCTGGGCCGCCCCGGTCGCCCCGACCGGGTGACCCTTCGCGATGAGTCCACCGGAGGTGTTCACCGGTCGACGCCCGTCAACCGCCGTCTCCCCGTTCGCTGCCGCGGACGCACCCTCTCCGCGCTCGTAGAACCCGAGCGATTCGACTGCGAGAACCTCGGCGATCGTGAAGCAGTCGTGGACCTCCGAGACGTCGACGTCGTCCGGGGTGATTCCCGCCGCTTCGTACGCCTGCTCGGCCGCACGCTCCGCCGCCGTCGTCCGCGCCAGTTCCGCTCGATCCTGCAGCGCGATGGTGTCGCCGGCGTGACCGCTTCCCGCGATCCTCACAGCTGGGGAGCGGTCGCGTTCCTGGGCGTGCGTCTCCGAGACCAGCACGACGGCGCTGGCGCCGTCGGTGATCGGACAGCAGTCCATCATCCCGAGCGGTGGCGCGATCGGTCGGGCCTCGAGGACCTCCTCGACGGTCACCTCCTCCTGGAACTGCGAGATCGGGTTCGAGACTCCGTTTTCGCGATTTTTGACGGTGATCGCAGCGAGCTGCTCGCTCGTGGCACCGAACTCCGTCATGTAGTCGCTGGCCATCAACCCGTATATCCCCGGGAACGTCAGGCCGACTTCGTTCTCGTACTCGTTGTCCGCGGCGTTCGCCAGGGCGTCGGTGATCTTTTCGATCCCGGTCGAGAACATGATCTCGACGCCGCCGACGAGAGCGACGTCGTGGACGCCAGCTTCGATCGCCTGGGTCGCCTGTCGGACCGCAGCGCCTGCGGACGCACAGGCGCTCTCGACGGTCGTCGACATCGCCTCCGGGACGCCGACGTAGTCGGCCATCAGCGCGCCCATGTGGCCCTGGTCGTCCGTCAGCGCGCCCATGAAGTTCCCGACGTAGACCGCCTCGACGTCGCCGACGGCGAGGGAACTCCGGTCGATGGCATCCTCCGCTGCGTCGCGGAAGAGCTGTCGTGCCGACGAATCCGGATGCTTGCCGAACTTCGTGCTGGCAGCACCGGCGATAGCTACAGTCATCAGTTCACTCTGTCCGCCGTGGACACATAGAGCCACCACTCGGTTCTCGCCAGGCGATAACGTCTATCGGGTTCTGGCCACCGCGTCGCTACTCCAGCGACATCGCTCGGTCCCGCATCGACCCTCCGCAGTCGTCGCATTCGACCGGGTGGGTGTCGGCCGTGACGATCGTGCCGCAACCGAGACACTCGTACGTCGACTCGGGAGTCGACAGGTCGGGGACGTTGTGCATACCTACACTACGGTTCCCACGTATATAACTCCGATCCGGGAGCGCTGCGTTCTCGCCGCGTGAGAGACACGTCGATCCGTTATGTGGCTCGCGGACGTACACGCGGATATGTTATCGGGTCAGGTAGCGATAATCACTGGCGGATCGACGGGGATCGGGAAGGCAATCGCACGCGAATACGTCGACGCCGATGCCGAAGTCGTCATCGCGAGCCGACGGGAGGACGTCGGGGCGGAGGCGGCGAGAGAAACTGGCGCCGAATACAGACCGTGCGACGTTCGCGAGTACGATCAGGTCGAAGCGCTCGTCGACGGCGTCGTCGACGACTACGGTGCGCTCGACGTCATGGTGAACAACGCCGGCCTCGGAAGCGAATCGAGCCTCGGCGACATGTCGCTCGAGGAGTGGCGAAACGTGATCGAGACGAACCTCGACGGCGTAATGTACGGTTCGAAGGCGGCGCTCCCTCACCTCCTCGAAACGGAGGGCTGCATCGTAAACATCGAGTCGATCTACGGGTTACGCGGCGGGAAGGGAGCGGCGGCCTACTCGGCCTCGAAGGGCGGCGTCGTAAACCTCACCCAGCAGATCGCCGTCGATTACGCGCCCGACAACGTCCGCGTCAACGGGATCTGTCCGGGGTTCGTCAGAACGCCGATGACCGAAGACCTGCTCGATCAGGACCGGTTCTACGAGTTCCTCAAGGCTCGAACGCCGATGGACCGGCCCGCCGATCCCGAGGAGATCGCGCCGCTCGCGGCGTTTCTCGCTTCCGACGGAGCGTCGTACATCACGGGGGCGAACATTCCCGTCGACGGCGGGTGGACCGCCTTTTAACTGTAGCGGCGGTCCGTCGATCGCTCATCCGTCGGAGCGACGGACCCACTTGTGTAACTCGACGAGAACGACGACGGACGGAGCGACGAGCAAGATCTTGAGCCACGTCTCCAGGGCGATCGGTTCCACTCCGAGGAGGAACTGCGTCGGTCCGAAGTGGATCGCTCCGACGTGCACCGAAACGGCGACGACCGTCCCGACGAGCAACAGGGGATTCGAGAGCGGAGATTTGCCGAAGATCGATCGGGTCTCCGACCGACACGTTCCGACGAACATCGCCATCGAGACGACCATCATCGTGAGGGCGGCGGTCTGGGCTACCGGGAGGGACGTTCCTGACGAGAGCTCCCACCAAAAGATACCGACGGCGAGGACGGAGAGGTAACACCCCACGAGAACCGTCCGCTCGAGTAGCAAAGTCGAGAGGAACCCGGCGTCCGGATCGTACGGCGGTCGGGTGAACTGCTCCTGCTCGGCGGGTTCGAACGCGAGCGCGACGTCCTGGATCCCGTTGTTCACGACGTTAAGCCACAGTGCCTGGGCGGGCAACACGAGCAGCGGGAACGCCCCCGCCGCCTCTCGAGGGATCACCCCCGTGATCGCCAGCCCGAACGCGGCCAGGATGGCGAGAACCAGTGCCACGCCCGTCGCGAGGAGAAAGCTCGTCGCCTTCCGGATGTTCGAGAACACTGTCCGACCCTCCTCGACCGCGGCGTAGATGGTCGCGAAGTTATCGTCGGTGAGCACCATCTCGCTCGCCTCCTTGGCGACGTCGGTTCCGGCGATCCCCATCGCAGCTCCGATGTGGGCCGCCTTCAGCGCCGGCGCGTCGTTGACGCCGTCGCCCGTCACGGCGACGATCTCCCCGTCGGCCTGCAGGAGACTCACGATACGGAGCTTCTGGGTCGGGCTGATTCGCGCCAACACGGCCGTCTCCCGGAGCGCGTCCGTTAGCGCCGCGTCGGAGAGCGTCTCGATCTCTCGTCCGGTGAGGACGCGTTCGGCGTCGATGCCGACGGTGGCAGCGACGGCCCGGGCCGTTTCCGGGTGGTCCCCGGTGACCATCTGGACCCGAATCCCGGCTCGACGGCACGCCTCGATCGCCTCCCGAACGCCGTCTCTCGGCGGATCGATCATCCCGACGAACCCGAGAAACGTCAGTCCGGTCGGTTCCTCGTGGTCAGTCGACACGCCTTCGCCACGGGCCATCCCGATCACCCGCAGTCCGTCGTCGGCCAACGCCCCCGCTCGATCGAGCGCTCGATCCCGGTCGAGCGGAACGGGGCCGCTGTCGGTCAACTGCGCGTCGCACATCTCGACGATGCGCTCCGGGGCACCCTTGAAATACGTCCGTACACCGTCGTCGAAGTCGTGAGCAGCGGCGGCGTATCGTCGATCGGATTCGAACGGTCGGTGGCCGAGCTCCGGATGGTCCGCGAGGAGCTCCTGGCGCTCGATCCCGGCTCGCCGACCGGCGACGAGGAGCGCGGTCTCCGTGGGATCGCCGATAGCCGTCCCGTCTCCGGTGTCGAGCGACGCCTCGTTCGCGACGACGCCAGCAAGCAGCGTCTCGTGGAGCGCTCTTCCCGGCGTCAGTTCGATGTCGGCGTGGGGGTTCGATCCGGCGAGTTCGACCGTGCCGTCGGCGGTCCACGCCCGACTGACGGTCATCCGGTTTTGGGTGATGGTTCCGGTCTTGTCCGAGAGGATTGTCGTACACGACCCGAGCGTCTCCACGGCCGGAAGCCGGCGGATGATGGCGTTTCGGCTCGCCATCCGCCGGACGCTGACGGCGAGAGCCACCGTCATGACGACCGGGAGCCCTTCGGGGATTGCCGACACCGCGATCGCGACCGCGAGGAGGAAGACGTCTCCCACCGGGAGGCCCTGAGTGAGCCCGACGAGAAAGACCACCAGTCCCGCCGCGAGGATGCCGACGCTGATCGCGTTACCGAACCGGTGCATCCGTCGCTGGAGCGGCGTCGCCGCGCGTTCGGTCTGCCGCATCTCGCCGGCGATACGGCCGATCTGCGTTTCGGTCCCCGTTCCCACGACCACCCCGACGCCCCGCCCCGATACCACCGCAGTCCCCATGTAGGCCACGCTCGATCGATCGCCGACCGGTGAATCGGACGGCACCGGGATCGCCGACTTCGAAACCGGGACCGATTCGCCGGTGAGAATGGAGGAGTCGAGCCGGAGGTCGGTCGTCTCGATCAGCCTGAGATCCGCCGGAACGATCGAACCGGACTCGAGGAGCACGACGTCCCCGGGAACCAGATCGACGCTGTCGATCTCGCCGATCCGTCCGGATCGACGAACGCGGGCCTTCGGGGAGACGAGACTGGCGAGCGCGGCCATCGAGTTCTCGGCCCGGTACTCCTGGGTGAACCCGATCGTCGCGTTGATGACGAGCACCGCCGCGATCACAACCGCGTCGGTGACGTGGTCAATCAGAACGGTGACGACGAACGCGACGACCAGCACGTAGATCAACGGACTGGTGAACTGGTGAAGCAGTATGCGGAGCGGGTTCGTCACCTCTCCGCGCTCGATTCGGTTCGGCCCGTACTCGTCTGACCGTCGGCTCGCCGTCTCCTCGGAGAGTCCGTCCCGGTCGGTTTCGAGGGCCGTGAGAACGTCGTCGACGTCGGTCGCGTGCCACTCCCGCTCGGAGGTTCTCACGACTAGCGGTTCATCGGGCGAAGTCAAAAAGCTGCGGTCGGGCCCCGGTTCTCGAAACGACTATCGGCGCCGACCCGCTCGACGTTCGGCACCCTCGGGAGTGAAACCGTCCGTGTTCGCTCCGTGTGGATGGCCGAGGTAGTTCATCTCCGCTCGGCGGTGATTCACTCCCACGAGTTTTGTTCGTGGCTACTCGATACTTCGTATGGAACTCCCGTCCTGGATCCCCGACGCCGGCGCGGTTTTCAGGTTGGCGTACGAAAACGACGTCAAATATCCGGCTGCTGCGCTCGCGTACTACGCGTTCCTCTCACTCGTCCCGTTGCTGTTGTTGGGATTTGCGGCGTTCGGACGTCGGTTCACTGCGGGTGTCGAGGCGACGATGACGCTGTATCTCACCCCCGACGCGCGGGAGCTGTTCGTCGACGCGCTCGCGTCGGTTTCGGGTCGGACGTGGGCGTCACTACTTTCGATCGCGGTCCTCGTCTGGGCCGGTGCAAACGCCGCAGTGGCGTTTCTGACGGTGATGAACCGAGTCGAAGGAGTAGTCGAGAAACGCTGGCAGGATCGGCTCTGGGGCGGTGTAACGGTCGCCGGCTCTCTCGGTGCGGCAGCCCTCGCGATCGTCGCGACGATCGTCGTCTCCCTCGCACTGATAAACGGTGCATTCGTCGACGGACTGGTGACTGTCGTCCTCTTCGTCGCGCTCACGGTGGTGTTTCTGCCGATGTACTACGTTCCGTCGGAGACGGTGACGGGACCGCGGTCGGCCCTTCCGGGGGCCATCGTCGCTGCGGCGGGCTGGAGCGTGATCCACGTCGTCCTGCAGGTGTACGTGAGACAAGCACCGCAGTATGCAGTTTACGGCACGCTCAGCGGCGTCATCATCGTTCTCACCGGTCTCTACGTGGCTGCGCTCCTGCTCATGATCGGTATCGTTGTCAACTGGAGTTACGCTGTTTCCGGTGATCGCCACACGGATCGATCCGACACCGGGACGTGTCGGTCACGAAACCACGACTCGGACGGTTGAGTGGCGCTTGCGACGAGCCGCCTCACTGGTCGGGGTGTGCGAGCAGAAGCTCCACGGGCCAGACGTGTCCCCGACGGTGACGCTCTCGTCGGACGATCTCGAACCCGCCCGCTTCGAGAGCGCGGCGAGCGTATATCGGCCGACAGCCGAAGCGCCGGTAGCCCGGGACGTTCTCGAACAGCCAATCGTACGTTTTCACGAACCGATCGCCTTCGGCACCGGCCCGTTCCATGGTGAGGACGCACAGCCGGCCGTCGTCACGGAGAATGCGGTGGATTTCGTCGACTACCGTCGCCATCTCGTCGTTCGAAAACAGCTCCAGCGTGTCTTCGATGAGGACGACGTCGACGGTATCCGTCCGAAACGGAACCGATCTGGCGTCTCCCAAGAGGACGTCAGTGCGGCCGCTCGTATCACGGACGAGTCGCTGGCGCGCACGCCGCACCATCCCCGGTGCGGCGTCGAGTCCGACGGCGTATCCGCTCGGGCCAACGCGCTCGGACAGCGTAAGTAGGGCGTGCCCCGGACCACAGCCGATCTCGACGACGGTCTCGCCGCCCTCGATATCGAGCACGTCTACGGCGCGCTGGCGCGTTTTCAGCTTCAGAGGCGTGAGAAACCAGTCGTACAGTACTGCCAGTCGATCGTACGTTCTCACGATCGTCTCGTTGGGCACTCCTGCGATCGGTGGCCCAGTCATGCTCTGTCGAAAAGGTGTCATAGAAAAGTTGTCATCCCAAAATACAGATCGTTCAGTACAGGGAACCCCTCACTTCGCGCTCTGGGAAGTAATGAGCGATCACGCCTGTATCTGCGGTTGCTTCGGCTTCGGTTCCCTGAGGTAGGTTCCGAGAGCCGCGAGGATGCCGACCCCCACGCCAGCGAGTATCAACAGCGATATGCCGAGGTTGGCGACACTTCCGACGACGAGAACGACGAGGAACCCAGCGGCGAAAGCGGCGAACGAGATCGCGAGGCGGCGGCGTTGTGCAGGTGCGTCATCACCGAACCCGAGAGCCACTAACGCGGCGGCGACCGCACCGGTAACCAGACCGGCGGGGATGCCGACGAACAGTGAAAACTCGATCCAGGGCTCGATAAACGCGGCGACTGCGATGGTGACGATCAGGAACGTAGCGAGTCCAGCAGCGAGTGTGAGTCCGATTGATTTGAAATTCATGTGATTACTCCGATGTTTGGCAAAAATACCATTGAAAGGATTGCGAGCCGGTCGTGGCCTTCTCAATAATCAGCGCTTCGCTGGTACTTCGTTTCAGTAGAGGTGGTGAGAGACAATAAATACAGCAGCCAATTCTCCGCTTTCGAGAATAACGGTGTGCGGTCGATAGGCAGATGTACTGAACAGATAATTTAGCCCGAGCCGGGTGAAAGGAACACCATGCGAACCGTTCTATGACATCTTCTCTGTCAAAACTGTACCGAACGACTCTTACTCCCGAAGAACGGCCGCGAGTGCGCTCGCGAGCTCCTCGAACCGATCGATCTGCATCTCGTCGGTCGTGACCCAGACGCCGCGGTCGCCGACGATGACGCGGGTGAGGTAACCGTGTTCGAACACGCGGATCGTGAACCGATACTCGCCGAGTTGCGTGTTCTCGTACGCCGTCTGCGATCGGAACCCGAGGCGCTCGTTGTCGGCGAATCCGACGAGATCCGCAGTTTGCTCGAGGTCGTTCCGCAAATACAGCTGTTCGACCGCATCCTCCGTGAAGTAGACGATACTGCGCAGTTCGTCGCCGACGGTCGTGCGAGCAGCGGTGACCAGTTTCTGTTGACGGTCTTCAGTATCGGACATGGATCCCGATTGGAAAGGCAACCATAAACCTCCATTGGTGGTTTCGCTCCGTGAGATGGCGTGATCGCGGCTCGCGGATTGATTCGACAGAGGTTGCGCTCCCCCCGAATTTTTCGATTCGGTATTAGATCCCACCGTGTACCGCCCGCACATTACTCCCATACTCTTTTGGTTCGAATGGTACATCGACGCACGACCGGGGAACCCATTTTACATGTGCTATCAATTCACAAACACGCCCGGCGGGCAGCGCTGTCGGGCGTGAGTTGATGGACATGCAACGACGAGATACACTCAAGACGGTCGGCGGAATCGGAATCGCGAGCCTCCTCGGTCTGGGGGCGAGCGGTTCGGCGGCGGCAAATCAACACGGTCAGAGTCGTAACCCTGGGCGGGTAGGTCAGTACAGTGGGAGCAGGACACTCGTTCCACCGGATCTCGCTGGATTCGACCACGTCCTCACGTATATCGCCGACGGCGAACCGGATCCGGAGTGGGACGGTGGTCCGGCTGGTGCGGAGTATTTCCACCGGGACATTCTCGGACGGACTGACGAGGAGATACTCGAACGGCGGAACGAGGCGATCGACTTCCACTACGAGCGGTACGGTGTCGAGTTTCCGAAAGCCGAATCACACGACGAACTGTTCGACGTGGTCGATTCGATCGGTGATATCGATGCCACGCTCTCGCCAGGAATGCTCGATCCCGCCCGTGGCTATACCGCTTACGTCGTCTCCGGACGGGGGATGCCGAACAACTACGGCGACGGAACGACGAATACTGATCCACAGGCGACCGGTCACGTGCGTGACGCCACCTTCGGCGCGAGGTTCAACGAGGAGACCGAAGTCGGAGGCGAATACGCCGAGCAGTTCGGTGACGACTATCCGGACGACATCGTCGTCCCCGAGGGGGCGTCGCTCCCCTGGGGAGAGTACAGCATTCGAATGGGCGACAATGAAGAGCCGATCAACATCACGTTCTTCCCTCAGCATCCGGTCATCATCCAGGGCGCGGCCCCGTCGGCGTTCAACTGCGGCTTACACCACGAGAAGTGGGGTGAGGGTCAGGTGCACGGAACGACCGGCGGAACGATGGCGCCGGGCATTCGGAACGTACTCACCTTCCCGCCGTCGCTCGACTGAAGCGACCTGTAGCGTCTTTTTTGCCTCCTCGTTTGACGAACCGTGCTCTTCTGCGTGATCGCGGCTTCCGAGAACACACCGTTCACAGCTCGAAGACCGAACTCGTGAGTACGACCCCTCGAAAGTATAATACCTACTGTGACGTTCAGTACCACATGGGTACCGAACAGCCGAGCGTGGCCATTCTCGGAGGTGGTGTGGGAGGGTTAACTGCAGCCCACGAACTCGCCGAGCGGGGGTTCGACGTGACTGTCTACGAGGCGAACAATCGCCTCGGCGGGAAGGCGAGCAGTTTTCGGCACGAACCGAGCGGTGGCGGCCGCCCACTCCCCGCCGAACACGGCTTCCGGTACGTCCCCGGCTTCTACCGGAACCTTCGTGACACGCTCTCCCGGATTCCTACCCCCGACGGCGGGAGCGTCGCAGACAACCTGATATCGACGACTGAGACGCTCGTCGCCTCGGTGTCTGGGACTGAAACCCTGAAGGAGACGCGAACGCCGACGACTGTCCGGGAGTGGATGTCGGCGATCAAACCCGCGAGCGACGAACTCACCGTCTCCGAGATCGCTCACTTTCAACGGCGGTTGCTGGTGTTTCTCACGAGTGGACGGCTGCGCCGGGAGCGCGAACTCGAGTACGTCACGCTGTGGGAGTTTCTCGACGCCGATAATCGATCGAAGGCCTACCGACAGCATCTCGCCGAGATCACGCAGGCGCTGGTCGCGATGCATCCCCGAAGAGCCAGCACGCGGGCGATTCTGCAGATTCACGTTCAACTCGCCCTCGACCAGATCGATCCCGATCGACCCACCGAAGCGGTATTGAATGGTCCGACGAGCGACGTCTGGATCGACCCCTGGGTGACACAGCTCCGCTCGCTCGGCGTGCGATTCCGGACGAACGCACGCGTGACGGCGATCGACTCCGACGGCGTGTCGGTTACGGGCGTATCGATCGACGGGCCCGATGGCCCGTCGTCGGTGACGGCCGACTACTACGTGGCCGCCGTCCCCGTCGAGGTGATGGCCCGCCTCGTCACGCCGGCGCTGGAGCGTGCGGCCCCCTCCCTTGCCGGTGTCGGGCGCCTCGACACCGCGTGGATGAACGGTATCCAGTTCTACCTCACGGAGGACGTACCGCTGGGACACGGCCACCAGGTGTACGTCGATTCCCCGTGGGCGCTCACGTCGATCTCCCAGCGACAGTTCTGGGAAACGGGACCGTTCGACATCGAGTCGTGTGGCGACGGCTCCGTTCGCGGCGTCCTGTCGGTGAACATCTCCGACTGGGACGAACCTGGCGTCGTCTACGGTCGCCCCGCACGCGAGTGTACGCCGGAGGAGATCAGAACAGAGGTCTGGACGCAACTGACGGATCACCTGAACCGAGACGAGCTCCGCCTCGCCGACGAGGCGCTGTACGACTGGGTGCTCGACGAGGCCATCGTCCACAGTGACGGCGCGGACCGACTGACGAACGCGGCCCCACTCTTGATCAATACGGTCGGATCGCGCCACGACCGACCGCGAGCGGAGACCGCTGCGCCGAACCTGATGCTCGCAGCCGACTACGTCAGAACCGAGACGGACATCGCGTCGATGGAGAGCGCAAACGAGGCCGCCCGACGTGCGGTCCGTGCGGTCCTTCGTCGTTCGAAGTGGGACGGACCCGTTCCCCGGCTGTGGGGGCTCGACGAACCCCAGATCTTCGAGCCGATCAAGCGTCAGGACGACTTCGCCTACCGATTCGGCGCTCCCCATCCGGGAGAACTCGGAGAAGGATTCCGCTCGACCGTCCGCTCGATCGGTCGGGGCGTGAACCGCGAGTGAACGTCAGCTGCGGGTTTCGCGGTCGTTCGTCACTCCGAAGACGTATTCGTCCTCCCGCAGTTGGGTGTACCGTCCGCCCCGAAAGCGCCATCGACCCAGGTTGTATCGAAGCAGTATATCGAGTGCTGCGAACCCAGTCGCGCTCGGGAGCTTCCGGACGTTGATCGAGTTCGTCTCGTAGCCTATTTCGCGGCCGACGGCGAACGCCCGGTCCCAGTCCCGTGGTTCGTACTCCGCTACGAGCTCCGCCGCCGCGACGTTCCTGTTGAGTTCGGCACCGATCGCCGCCTTCCAGGCGCCGTTGTACGCCTCGAGTCGCCCCTGTGCGGCCAGCCGGCCCGCCAGCGTTCCCGTCCGTATCGCGACGTGGTCGCCGCCCTCGTGGAACGGGGAGGTCGCTCCCATCGCACCGCCGGTAACGGCAACGCCGGACGCCGTCGGCGAGTCGATCGGTCTCGTCGAGGAGATCGGGTACGCCTCGGTGCCGCCGCTCTTGCCGCAGTTCTCGAGTAGCGGAAACTCCGTCTCGACGTCGTACTCGTCGCCGTAGAGTTCCTCCAGCAGCCGTCGGACGTAGACGCTCCCCCGAGGGATCTCCTCGTCGTCCGGTCGGAGCAAGCGGTACTCCTCGCGGTCGTCGACCGATCGGAGATCGCCCCCGATCGGCATCGTCAACCCGACTCGGGCGATCGATTCGTCGTTGGGAAACACCCACGGGTAGGCGGTCTCGCCGGGGATCCATCCCCACCAGAAGCTGATCGTCTCCGGATCGAACAGCTCCTCGGGGAATCGACGGTACTCCTGATAGGCGATGTGGTTGGCCGTCGACGGCCCCAGCAGGTCGGCGACACTGCGACCGTCCGGCATGAACTGATCCAGCGTCGGAATCGTCACCGATCGTTGAGGGCCGTCGGCCAGCACCAGGTGCTCCGCAACTAGCTGGGTGCCGTCACGCAGCGTCACGACGTGGTGGTGGTCTCCGGGCCGCACAGTCGAGTCGACGCGCTCGACTGCCACGCCCACCCGGTAGTCGGCGCCGGCGTCCTCGGCACGGCCGCGGAGCCAGTCGTCGAACCGTGCCCGGTGGAACGTGAATCCGAAGTGTGGATAGGTGGCGCCCATCCCGGTCTCTCGGACCACGATCCGTTCGCTCGGCCCGACGAACGTGGCGCTCGTGAGTTTCTGGAGGATCACGTCGTCCGGAATTTCCCGATAGTCCAGCCCCGCGACGTCGAGCCAGTAGTCGAGAAAGCCCGCAGCGTCCGTCGAATCCGGGCCGAGTTCGTTCCGGTCGGCTCGTGGGACACCTCTCTCTACAACGACCGTGTCGGCCCCTGCGGTCGCCGCGGCCGCCCCCGCCGACGAGCCGGCCGGCCCGCCGCCGACGACGGCTACGTCGACGCGTTCCATCTCTCGGTGATCATTTCGGTTACGTGCAGTTTCACACGTTATTTGAAACAGTCCACTGTGGCGACCAATTCTGGTAGATGTTACCAGGTGACAAATACTTTCCCGAAAAAGACGGGTGTCTTGTATGTCTGACTTAGATAAGTAAACTCCGCTAGCCGGTGAACGATATCCACAGCATCCCGGAGTCTCTTTCACCCATCGACGGTTTCGATGAAATCCACCTCGGCGTGACCCACGCGTTGCGATCGCGGTTCTGTTGAACGGTATCAGTTGAACAGTTCCTGGAGTTTTTCGGTGGCGAACTCGGTGTAGACGTCGTCCTCCGGGCTGCCGATGTCGGTTCGCTTCCGCAGCTCGGACAGCTGTTCCCGGAGAGCGGCGTACTCGTCGCTGGCTTCCATCTCCTGGATGGTCATCTTGGATTCGAGTGTCGCCATCTTGGAGACGAGTGCGACGATCTCCCTGATCGTCTCGTCGCACGCGTCGCGCACGAGCATCCGCGAGACGGCGTCGTGTATCCTCTCGCGGGTGACGGGCTTGACGAGATAATCGTCGAACGGAAGATCGAGGATATCTACGTCGGGGGCGACGCCCGTGACCATGACGATTCGACAGTCGATACTGCGCTCTCGGATCGTCTTCAGCACGTCCTCGCCCGAAACTCCGGGCATCCGTCGATCGAGCAGTACGACGTCGACCTCCGGACTCACGACCTCGAGCGCTGCTTCCCCCGAGTACGCAGTTAGAACCGTGTACTCCTCGACCAAGAACTTCGTGTACAGGTCCGCGGTTTCGGAGTCGTCGTCGACGACCAGTACGGTCGGTCGGTCGCCGCCGGTCTTCGGTTCGTCCATCGTATTACAACACCGCGCTGCTCACCGATAACCTTTTGTACGCTATCGAAGCGGTTGAATCGAACTGTCCCGCTCGCCCTTCGTGTGCGAATCGGCTGCCGTAACCGGGCACGACGCGTCGGTGGCGATCACTCGTGGCCAGCCACCTCCAGCGGCTCGTACGGCTCTTCGAGATACGCGAGATCGGAGCTCGAGAGCGAGACGTCGAGGGCTTCGACGGCGTCCTCGAGGTGTTCGACGCTGCTGACGCCGACGATTGGTGCGTCGACCGTCTCCTGGTGGAATACCCACGACAACGCGATCTGGGCCATCGAGACGCCCTTCTCGTCGGCGAGTTCTCCCACCCGAGCGTTTATTTCGGGACCGCCGCCGGAGCGGTACTCCTCGTGACGGCCGGCGAGTTCTTTCCCACGGGTGGTGGACGTCAGCTCCTCGTGGGATCGGGTGAGATAGCCCTGCGCAAGCGGGCTCCAGGGGATGACACCGACCCCTTCCCGGCGACAGAGCGGGAGCATCTCGCGTTCCTCCTCGCGGTAGACCAGGTTGTAGTGGTTCTGCATGGTGGTGAACCGCTCGGCGTTCAGTCGGTCGCTGGTGTGCAAGGCGTCGGCGAACTGGTGGGCCCACATCGACGACGCGCCGATGTAGCGGACCTGATTGCGACGGACCGCGTCGTCGAGCGCGCGGAGCGTCTCCTCGATCGGCGTCCCGTAGTCCCACCGGTGTATCTGGTAGAGGTCGATCGTCTCCAGACCCATGCGGTCGAGGCTGTTCGATAGCTCCTGCGCGATCGCCTTCCTCGAGAGTCCGGACGCGTTTCGGTGGGCGTTCGCCTCCGGATCGAAGTACACCTTCGACGCGATGACCAACTCGTCGCGCTCGTACTCCGAGAGCGCACCACCGAGGACGCGCTCGGAGTCGCCCCACGAGTAGCTGTTCGAGGTGTCGAAGAAGTTGATCCCGAGGTCGATCGCCCGCTCGATGATCTCCGTACTCGCGGTCTCGCCTATCGACCAATCGTACTTCGAGCTCGAATCCAACCCGAACGTCATGCAGCCGAGACAGATTCGGCTCACGCTCACGCCGCTGTTCCCGAGTGTCGTGTATTCCATGGTCTCGTCACCTCTGCAGGTCGGATGAGGCGGGCGACGGTAATCAAAATACCCGCCGCATTCCCCACGGGGATGAATCGGTAGTTTTCGTCGGCAGCCGTTCGACTTCCCCGCGATCCGCTCGTCAGTCGGACGCGCGCACGGTCCGAAAAGGGCCAACATTTGGGAGATCCCGTCTATTCCCGTCTCACCTCGATGGCGAGGGCTTTTGGGTGCGTGGGCCTCTCTATCGACACGTGGGTCGAATCGTGAGTCGCTCTGAGACGGATCGGGGCCGTTCGGAACGTGGGAAACAGTCGCGGCGAGCGACGCTACGACGTGGCGCCGCCACCGTCGGAATCGCGGGCGTGGCCGGATGTCTTCGAACGGGATCAGTCACTGAAGAGCGCTCATCCCCGGCGCTCATCGGACATCGCGGATGTGCAGCTGAGGGTCCCGAAAACACGATCTCGGCGATCGAGTCCGCGGTCACCGTCGTCGACGCGATCGAGGTGGACGTCCGCCGGTGTAAAACGGGCGAACTCGTCGTATTTCACGACGAGACTCTCGATCGGCTCACTGACGACGACGGCCGCGTGAACCGAACGCCCTGCAACGTGATCCTGGATCTCGAAATCGGCGACACCGGTGAATCCATCCCGACGCTAGATGAGGTCTTCGAGGTCGTTCCTCCCGACGTGGCCCTCGTGCTCGATCTGAAGGAGTCTGGCCTGACAGACGACGTTCTCGCGCTCCATGCCGACTACGACCACGAACTTCTCCTCTCGTCGTTCTCTCCCTCCGTCCTGAGGGAGGTTGACTCGGCCGTTTCGACGGCGTATATCGTCCGCGAATCGATCGTCAACCGGATTCTTCGACCGGCTATTCCCGGTCTCCCGTCGCGGGTCTACGCCCCGGAGGATCTGACCGGTTTGATCCGGAGGACGGTGGCGCTGGGCTGTGACGCGATCCATCCACGCTACGAACTGTGTTTGCAGACGGATATCGTCGCTCGGGCACACGCAGCCGACCTGCGCGTCGAGCCGTGGACGATCACGACCGAGCGGGAGTTCGAGGCCCTCCGAGACGTCGGCGTCGACGCGGTTATCTCGGACGTCTGCGACGGTCTGCTCGACTGACAAGCAAGCGGTCAGTGACTGCCCCAGGGCTTGTTATCGCATATGTGGCGGTATACAGAACGGACGTATTAGCCTCGGATTCTGGTAGCAATTGATAATCCCCGATAGCAGCACTACGGGATTGGGTCCTCTTCGAGTCGGTGAGTTTCAGCAGTTTAGCCTCCATCTGAACTGATGATTGTTGCGTCGTAAACCAAACGGTCGTATTCATCGTAAATCTCGATGTCAATCTGGTAGGTAGCTCCCGGCTCACGATCTCCAATCTCGACGATTAGTGGATCACCTCCAGACAGTTCGACAATCTGATCGTTAGTGGATCTAATTTGGTTATCGTCTTCGAAGATTTGGTAGGAGATGTGGTACTCGCGGTGCTCGTCGTGATTTGGCGCGAACGTGTGGACGATCCGGTCATCGTAAAGCGACGATTCAGTGGTGAACGTCACTTGCGTCGGGATCGAATCCGGTTTATCGGATCCCAACATATTGCTCCCGAGTACAAATCCGGCTACTCCCCCGATTATTGCGATAATAACCACCACGAGTGCTATCTGGACGAACGAGAATGATCTATCCGTTTCTACCATTGTTGCACGATCTTGACCGGGGTGCCGACGACACTCATTCGTGGTACGAACGGTTCTCCGTCCTCTTGGTTATTGTGCTGTCCGTCTGCCATCGACTGGGATACTGGCACCTGTGATCTACGACGCTTCGTCGGAAGCGAGGAACATCGCCAGTCCGACGAACTCTTCCGGTTGTGCTACGCGATCCATCGGAGTCTGTCCGTGGACGTACTCGTAGAACTCCTCGTCTCCGAAGGCGGAATCCGTCATGGGAGTCTCGACGAACCCAGGGCAGATGCTGTTGACGCGAACGCTCTGTTTGGCGTAATCGACGGCGACCGACCGTGTGAAGTTCACGAGGCCGCCTTTCGCTGTCGCGTAGGCAGTCGCCCCCGATCCTCGTCGAACCGCCGGTAATAATCGCTACCTTTCCGCCCGACATAATTCAACATACCACCATAACAGCTATTTATACGTGTCGTGATTTGTTTCCACATGCCAGTCATCCTGTACTCGATGTTGGCTATCGCACTGGGAATGATTGTTCTCGGTGCCGGCTCTATATCAGGAGACAGGACAATCCATACGAACGATATGTACTGGTGGCTGGTGGGCTGCTGGTCCTTCTCGGCATATTGGGGTTCCTATATTTCATGGTATCCTGGGAGTTGGCCCATCGATAACGTGGCCACGCCTGTATCCCTCTCCAATAGTGGGAGTGCCCCATATCCTTTTCAGGCGTAGCATATAACATATCAGTATGCCTACGAGACGGACCCTCCTGGGAGGGGTTGTAGCGGCATCAACGACAGTAGCTGGATGCTCGAACCCGTTCGGTGAGCGGCAGTACTATCGAGATTTCAATTACGAAGCGGACGTGAGCCCCACCGATCCGGTCACGGACGCGACATTCTATCTCCCGGTACCTATCGCAGGAGGCGACGTCATAATCTCGGATCGACTTTACGACGGTATTGTCCCGGCGGAGTGGTCACTCGATATCGTCGAAACCGACCGAGGACCGGTGTTGGAGGTCATTGCCGATGAGCTTCCAGGTCGGGATCACACCTATAACATTAGTATCCAATGGAACGTCGATGAAGAGATAGATACAAGGAA
>SKTU01000041.1 GCA_007122455.1 Haloarculaceae archaeon
AAAAGCGGGTTGCTCGGAAATCCGAGTAGATACTCTACGCCCTCCTCGCTGAGGATCTCCGCGATCGCTTCGTTGACGTCCATGGTATCCGCCCTATTGCGGTGTCCGTTTGTAAAGCTATGCAACCGTACCAGGGAAGCGCTATCATCTCACACGGCGAACCTCGCGTCAGCTGTCGATCGGCGCTTCGCTCCGGTAGACGTACGCCATCGGTAGTCGTTCGCCGTCGATCGGCGGGTCAGCCGGCAGCGATCGCAACTCCCCGTCGCCGGGGCGGACAGTGAGCGCCGCGGCGACGGCGTCGAGCACCGCCGAAACCGGGAACGCTCGGCCGTCAGTCGCCTCCGCAACCGCCTGAACCGTCGGCGGGGCATCGCGATCGAACGTCGCGAGCGCCCGCATCCGCTCGGCGTAGCCGGACGCGATTTCGGCAGAGTGGGTCGGCGGCTCGCCGGCGAACGCGAGATAGCAGAGCTCCGGAAGTATCTCCGAGAAGAGCGGTCGCGCCTCGTCGATCGTCGTGAGGAACTCGTCGACTGCGGCGACGTGGCTCGCTCGCTCGAAGGCGGCTCTGGATAGCGACGCCCCCGTCTTTCGCTCGTGAACTCGCGACGCAGTCCGGTAACGCTGCTTCCGGGCAGCCTCCCGAACGGGGGCGAACCTGACCGCACCGAATCGATCACCGAGAATCTCCCGAGCCGCTCGCTCGTTCGGACGCGGCGCCGACGACGACTCGAGGCCGATCGGAACGTCGATCCCGATCCGTGCGGCCGACTCCTCGTAGCGATCCCACAACTCACCGATCCCCCCGAAGACCGACGTCTCCTCGTAACCGTCGACGGTGTAGACGACCGCCAACCAGCCGCCCGAGCGGGCGACCGCACCGACGTAGTAGTCGCTCACGGTCGTGAGTGACGGCGGGAATACGTATGTGTATCGCCGATTTCGGCTTCGAACGGAGTGCGTGAGCGCTTAAAAGAGTGCCTCGTCCGGATCGAGCACCTTCGCGGGACCGCCGACATCCCAGAGCCGAGTGTCGATTCCCAGTTCCTCGATCGCGTCGCGGACGCGGTCGACGCTATCGGCGGTCGTGTTGACGTACACCGAGGCACCGGTGTCCGTCGAGAAGTAGACGGGAACGTCCTCGCCGCGCAGTTCGCGGACCGTCTCGAAGACGGCGAGCGTCTCCGGCTTCCAGTAGACCCATCCGGCCGGACCGGTCATCGTCGTCGCGGCCAGCGACAGCGAATCGTGTTCGGCGAGTTCGAACGCCCGGTCGAAATCCCCCTCACGGAGCGCGTTTCGCATCGTGGCGATCTGTTCGTGGATGTGCGCGAGTCGTGCCTCGAACATGTGGCTGTCGGCGGCTTCCTCGTGGGCCTCTTCGGTGTGCTTGAACGCGGGAATCTCGGCGGCGACGATCCGGAGCTCCGACTCGAGGTCGGTCTCGATCCGCTCGGAGCGACAGTCCTCGTCGTCGAGACCGGTCCGCAGCTGGGAGAACGCCCCCGTCACCGCACGGGCGGCCGAGGAGGATCCTCGGCGGGCGACAGTCGACATCTCGGGATGGGAGAGTTCGAGGTCGGCGGCCGTACAGAGCGCGACCGCCGCGGCGGCGAACCCCGACGAGGAGGAGCCGAAGCCGATGTTCGTCGGGAAGTCGTTGACCGACTCGAACCGGACCCGGTGGTCGAAGTCGGCACGTTCGCGGACGTGGTCGACGACCGCTCGAATCCGTTCGGCACCCCGCCCCTCGACGCGTTCACCGTCGATGACGTAGTCGTCGGCGTCGAGGTCGGGATCGAACTCCGCAGTCGTCTTCGAGTGACTCGGCGCGGTACAGACCGAAATCGAGTCGTGGTACGGGAGCCGAAGCTCCGGATCGCGCATCCCGTGGTACTTGACGAGCCCCTGGATCGGGTGGGCCTTCGCGGTCGCCTTCATACTCCTTCGGCCGGGCGTGGGCGGCTTAATAGGTTCGGAGCGGCGGTCGAAATCGCCCCGGCACGAATATTGATTGTCGAGTGGTCACAGTCGGGAATATGGCAGTCAAAAGTGGGGTGTCGCACGTGCTGGCAGCCGTCGTCGTGCTGGTGGTGGGACCGATCGTCAACGAACTGGTATCGCTCCTCGTCGACGGACAGGACGTGATACGCGCAATCGAGGCGGCGAGTGCAATCGTCGCTGACCACCCGTTCGTCGCCGCCGGTGACGACACCGTCGCCACGGCACTGACGCTCGTCACGCTCATCGCCTTCCTCTACGTCTGGGGACACGCCTACCACGTCAAACGGCACGGCTGAGGCGGTTTCGAGGATCGCTACCGTTCGCTCAGGGCCACGTTCCGCCTTCCTCGTAGGCGTCGGCGACGCGTCGGATCGCGACCACGTACGCCGCCGTCCGGAGGTTCGGAAGCTCGTGGCGCTCGTAGGCGTCGATGAGTTCGTCGAAAGCGTCGACGACGAGCGTCTCGAGTTCCTCGTTGACGCGCTCTTCGGACCAGTAGAACCGTTGTCGGTTCTGAACCCACTCGAAGTACGACACAGTGACGCCTCCGGCGTTGGCGAGAATGTCCGGCACGACGAGGACGTCCCGGTCGGCGAGGACCTCGTCGGCTGCCGGCGTCAGCGGGCCGTTGGCGGCTTCGGAGATCACGTCCGCCGAGAGGTCGCGCGCCAGTCTCTCGTCGATCGCGTTCTCGAGGGCAGCCGGGATGAGCAGGTCGACGTCGAGCGTCAGCAGTTCGTCGCTGCTCACCGCCTCCGCGCCCTCGAAGCCGGTGACTGATCCCGTCTCGTTTTTGTGTCGCTTGACCGCCGTCGCGTCGATCCCCTCTGGATTGTACACCGCCCCCGAGGAGTCGGAGACGGCGACGACAGTCATGTCGAGCTCCGATTCGACGAGTCGTGCGGCGATGCTGCCGGCGTTGCCGTATCCCTGTACCGCGACCGTCGCGCCCTCCGTGTCCAGATCGAGATAGTCGAACGCCTCGCGGGCCGTGAGCATCGTCGATCGGCCGGTTGCCTCGACGCGTCCCTCGGAGCCGCCGGAATCGATCGCCTTGCCGGTGACGACGCCGGGCTCGGTAGTGTTCTCCAGCGTCTCGTAGGTGTCCTTCACCCAGTTCATCTCCCGCTGGCCCGTGTTGACGTCCGGAGCGGGGATGTCGCGATCCTCGCCGATGATCGGGCGGATCTCCTCGGTGAACGAGCGGGTGAGCCGCTCGAGCTCCGCCTCCGAGTAGTCTGCGGGATTGAGCGAGATCCCGCCCTTCGCGCCACCGTAAGGGATGTCGACGACCGCACATTTGTACACCATCCAGCCGGAGAGCGCCTTCACCTCGTCGCGGTTGACGCCGGGGTGGTACCGTATCCCACCCTTGTACGGCCCTCGGTCGCCGTTGAACTGCGAGCGAAACGCGCGGAACGTCTCGATCTCGCCGTCGTCACGCTCGATCGAGAGCGTTAGCTCGAGGATCCGCTCGGGCTGTTTCAGCCGTTCGATCACGTCGTCACCGACGTCGAGATACGCCGCAGCAGTGTCTATCTGCTGTTGGAGACTCTCGAAGGGGTTCACGTCAGTACTCATACCACCACTGTGCCGGAGCCACCGCTTAAAAATGCCGGAGATCGAATTATTTGCGCTCGCGGCTCAGCTACCGCCGGTCCGCCGCGTCGGCGAGATCGAGAATCCGCTCGGCGCGGGCGACCAGTGGCGCGTCGATCATCTCGCCGTCGACGCGGAAGACGCCGCGTTCGGCCTCGTCGGCTTCGCTCTTCGCCTCGAGTACGCGTTCGGCCCACTCGATCGCGTCGGAGTCGGGGGCGAACCCCTCGTTGATGATCGGCACCTGCCGGGGATGGATCGCCACCTTCCCGTCGAAGCCGAGCTGGCGAGCGAAGGCGGTCTCCTCCTCGAGCCGCTTGTCGTCCTCGATCTCCGTCACGAGGGTGTCGAGCGCGTCGATGTCGGCCGCTGCGGCGGCCATCACCACCTGCTGTCGCGCGGTCGAAATCTCCGCGCTCGAACGCGTCCGGATCGCGCCGACGTCCGCCGAAAAGTCCTCGGCGCCGAAGATCACCGCCGAGACGGCGTCGGTCGCGGCGATCTCCTCGGCGTGGAGTACGCCGGCGGCCGATTCACAGAGCACGACGAGCGGGAGATCGTAGCCCCGCTCTGTGACGAGTTCGGCGATCTCGCGGGCGTCGGACGCCGACTCGATCTTCGGCGCCATGACCGAATCGATCCGCGGCGTCCCATCGAGAACGGCGTCCAGATCGTCGGCCGCCGTCGGCGTCGGGTTGACCCGAACGCAGACCTCGCAGTCGGGGTCGAACGCCGGATCGGTGATCACCTCGTGGGTCGCGTCTCTGGCCTCAGCCTTCCGTCCGGGGGCGACGGCGTCCTCGAGGTCGAACGTGACGACGTCGGCGCCGGAGTTCGGGGCCTTCCGCATCAGTTCGGGCCGATCGCCCGGCGAGAACAGTAAGCTCCTGCGTGCCATGGCGGAAGTCACGACCGTGCCGGGGTTAACAGTCACGACACGAGCGTCGGTACGGTTTTCCGCCATCGGATCCTCACCGAGCGCATGGCGGGACGCTACTACGAGGAGTTCGAGGTCGACGAAACGATCGAACACGAAAAGCGACGGACGATCAGCGAGGCCGACAACCAGTCGTTCTGCGACATGACGATGAACCAGCAGCCGCTTCACCTCGACGCTCCGTTTGCCGAGGAGACCCAGTTCGGCGAACGGCTCGTCAACGGGATCTACACGATGGCACTCGCGGTCGGACTCTCGATCCCGGATACGACGGACGGAACGATCGTCGCGAACCTCTCGTACGACAACGTCGAACACCCGAACCCGGTGTTTCACGGGGACACGATCTACGCGGAGACCACCGTCCTCGAGAAGCGAGAGACCTCCGACGGTGAACGCGGGATCGTGCGGATGGCAGTGGACGCCTACAAGGTCGACGAGCCGGACGACACGCTCGTCTGTTCGCTCGAGCGGACCGCGCTATCGTTGAAGCATCCGGATCAGTAGGCGTCGTAGTCGACGGTCGGAACGGACGCGCCGAACCGATCGGCGAGAATCGCACCGACCCGTTCGACGGGCGACGGGGACGGGGCCGCGAAGGCGTCCTCCGTCACCCACGTGAACTCGACGTTCCAGTCGGAGGCGACGAGAAACGCCGCCCGCTTCGGCGGACCGTAGTGGCCCTCCCACTCGTCGTACCGGACGCCGTAGTAATCGGCCGCGCTGGCGCCGTCACCGAGCAGCGCGAACGGGAGTTCGTACTCGTTCGCGTACGCCGCCGCCGCGTAGATACTGTCCATCGTGATCACCCACACGCGCAGGTCGGGGATCTCGCCCCATCCCGAATCCCGCATCGCGACCAGTTCGGCAGTCGTCGAGGGGAGAAACGTCGCGGGCGCGAACCACAACAGAACGCTGTCGCCGGCTTCGATGGCGCGGAACAACTCGTACACCGCGGGCTCACCCCGCTCGACGCCGGGGAGCGCGAAATCGGGCGCCTTCTGTCCGGATTCGATCATGTGAGTGGGTGGTCGGCGGACGTCTTGGAACTGCCGACCCGGCAACCGGAGACGAACCGACCGATCGCCGTGCAGGTCGCTCGCACTCTTCGCTCAAGACTCATAAGTGATGCCGCCGTACCGTTGCCCATGTACGAGGCAGCCGTCGCGACCGGTGCCGCGCTGTTGGCCACGTACGGCCCCGCAGTCCTCCTCGTCGCGTTCGTCCTCGAGGGTGCGTTCGTCGGCAAGCTCATCCCGACGCGGGCACTCTTCATCGGGGCGGTGTTGGCGCTCGGCAGCGACGCCGTCGCCACGGTGTTCGTCGCCGCCGTCGTCGGCGCGACGATCGGCCAACTCGTCGTCTTCTGGCTCGTTCGGCGGACGGAGCTAGACATTGAGGACATTCCCGGGCCGATCGATCCAGCGACCGACGGACGGCTCGAGCGCTGGTTCGACCGGTGGGGACTCCCGGCGGTTGCGCTCTCGAACAGCGTTCCGGTCGCTCGCGGATCGCTCGTCGTTCCCGCTGCGATGACGGATACCGGTACGCTTCGGTTTTCCTCGGCCGCGGTCGTCGGCACCTCGACGTACGCCGGCGCGCTGGTCGCGCTCGCAGTCGGGGTGGACGCGCTCCTCGTGGCCTTCTGAAGCGCTACAGCTCCTCGAGGGCCGAGCGGAAGACGAGGCCGAGTGCGAGATGCTGAATCATCGCTGCCTCCACCCGCTCCCGGAGAGCCTCGTGGTCGTCGACCTGATACTCCTTCGTCCGAACGAGTTCCTGAATCCGGAGTATCTCCTCGTCCTCCAGCTCGTGGAGTCGTGGGTAGACGGTCCCCGGGCTCAGCTGGGCGTCGAACAGCTGGGCGAGGTCATCCATCAACCCCTTTCCGTGCGCCTCGCCCTCCCGAAGTGCGACCAACACGAGCAGCAACTCCTCGAGAGAGTTCTTGACGAGTTCGTCGTCGAAGCGGAACGACTCGTCTGGGAATAGCCGCTCGGTAACGGACGCGACGAGCTCTTCGGATCGGTGGTTCGGCGAAGAGAGCGGGTCGTCGTCGAGCGAATCACCGGCAGTCATTTCCCGGTATAGCTGTTCGACGGTCGAACCGGATGGATCACTCGTACTCATGTCGGATCACGCTGTTAGGCACCGCCTAAGCGAAGGTACGTAATCCCTATAAATACTTTAGAGCGTTTTCAGAATGTGAAATAGCCGGGACGTACGCTCGCAGGTTCCGAACCGATCCGGCTACAGCGCCGCCTCGAGCCGGTCGACGTACGACTCGTTGCCGACGAACACCGGCGTTCGCTCGTGGAGCTCGTTCGGCTCACACTCCAACAACGACTGCCGACCGTTCGAGGAACGACCACCCGCGGTCTCGACGATGTTAGCGATCGGATGGCCCTCGAAGAGGAGCCGCAGCTTGCTCTCTGGGCGATCGACGAGCGGCGGATAGCCGAAGATCCCCCCGTAGGTGAGCACCTGGTTCACGTCGCCGATCATCGCCCCACCGTAGCGGAGTTTCAGCTCGGTTTCGACCTCGGCGACGTAGTCGGCGAACTCGTCGGTCCACTTCGGAACTCGACCACCGAAGCCGTACACCGTCGGCTCCTCGGGAAGCTGAAGCCGTTCGGTGACGACCTCTCGGGTACCGTCGTCACCGACGACGAACTCGGAAGCCGTTCCGCCGGCGGCGATCACCATCGTCGTGATCGGCCCGTAGAGGACGAACGCCGAGCCGACGAGAGCTCGACCGGGCGCGGGAAGCGGCTCGTCGTAGATACCGACGAGCGTCCCCATGGTGTTGTTCGATTTGAGGTTCGAGGAACCGTCGAGCGGATCGGCCGCGACGTGGTAGTCGCCAGTCGATTCGACGACGTCGTCTCGCTCCTCGCTGGCGTAGCTGCCGACCGAATCGAGGTCGAGCAGCCGCTCCTCGAGGAGCCCGTCGGCGTAGACGTCAGCCGCGAGCTGGGCCTCACCGGAGGGGTTCTCGCCGGCCTCGTAGACGCGCCGTCCCGTCAACCCGCCGCGAACATCGGGGGCCGTCGAGGCGACGACGTCGAAGATCTCCTCGAGAGCCATCTATTCGGCGGCGTCCAGCGCCGCGTCGACCGACGCTTCCTCGAAGATGACGGCCTCGAGCGCGTCGAGGATGCGCGTCGGGTCCTCGCGCTGCCAGACGTTCCGACCGACCGCCAGTCCGCTCCCGCCCGCGTCGATCGTCTGCTTGACCGACTCGAGGAAGGCGCGGTCCGTCGTCTTCGAGCCGCCGGACATGACGACCTTCGTCTTGCCCGCCATCCGGACGGCCTGCTCCATGCCGGCCTGGGAGCCGGGGTGTTTGACCTTCGCCACGTCGGCACCGAGCTCCAGTGCCTGCCGTGCCGCGTACGCGATCGTGTCGGGATCCGTGTCGTTCTTCAGTCCCTGTCCGCGAGGGTACGACCACATGACGACCGGAAGCCCGTGATCGCGGGCGGCCTCCTGGGCGTCCCGGAACTCCTCGGCCATCTCGACCTCGTTGTTCGAACCGCCGTACAGCGTAAAGCCGACCGACGAGGCGCCGACGTCCGCGGCGTGATCGACCGACCAGTTGACCGCCGAGTCCGGCTCGCCCATCCAGAGGTTCGACGTGCCGTTGAGTTTCGCGAGCAGATCGACGTCGTCCTCGTAGCTCGGATAGTACGCCTCCGCGATGCCCTTCTGAACGGCGATAGAGGTGACCGCCGGGTGGGTCGCCGCCTCGAACGTTCGCTCGGGGTTTGCACTCTCCGGTACGTCTCGGAAGTCGACAGGGCCGTGTTCGAGCCCGTGATCGTACGCCAGGATCAGCACGTTCCCGTCTCGGCAGAGCGGCATATCGTCGATGGGGATCATACGTTCAGGAATCCGACGACGCGCACAAAGAAGATTCTGGTCGTCGCTAGGTGAGTTCGACGGTCGCTTCGAGCGCGCTGGCGGTCTCGATCGGAACCGACAGGAACGGCGAGTGGCTCGCCTGTAACGTGATCACGACGTCACAGGCGCGCCGATCGAGCATCGCGTCCTGCTGTTGGAGCGTGATGGCGCGGTCCTTACTACACCGGAGATACGCCTTCGGAACGTCCCCGAAGCGCGACTCGGTGAACGCCACCGGCGTCGAGAGTGGCGCCATCGGTTCCGGGCGGAGCAACGACCGCGCGAGCGCCCGGTCCTCGATCGAACAGTCGCCGTAGAACGCCTCGTCGAGCACCGACTCGCGAACCCAGCCGACGCCGCGTTCCTCGTCGATCTCGAAATTCTCCGGGAGGATCGAGGCGTCGCTCCGCTGGTCGAGCATCGTCTCCTCGTCCGCCGGAAGATACGCCGTCAAATAGACGAGTGCGCCGACGTCGTCCGGGCGGCGTTCGGCGGCTTGCGTGATGCAGATCCCGCTCATGCTGTGGCCGACGAGTACCGGCTCGTCGGCGTCGTCGAGCGTCTCGCAGATCCGGTCGACGTACGCCTCGAGGGAGACGTCGGCGACCGGCGTCGTATCGGTGCCGTGGGCGGGTAGCTCCGGTGTCACGACGGTGTGGCCGCGCGCCTGAAGCTCCGCTCGAAGTCGGTACCAGCACCACGCGCCGTGATAGGCGCCGTGGACGAGAACGAACGTGGTCATCGGAACCGCTCCCGCGAACTGAGTCGCCGTGGCATACGGGACCACTCTCGTCCGGCGATATAAGGGTTCCTCGGAGTTTTGTCGGTCGGCGCCGAGGCGGACGTATGGCGCTCGTCGAACACGATATCCGCGCGGCCGACGGAACCGAACTCCGGCTCAGAGAGGCGCCCTGCGAGGGGGCAACCGAGGCAGTCGTCCTGGTTCACGGGGCGACGTATCCGTCGCTGGCCGCGTTCGGGAGCCCGGACGGACCGACCCGACCGTGGTCGGTCGCGGTCGGCGACGGCGGACGAGCGGGCTTCGCCGTCGACCTCCGCGGCTACGGCGACAGCGAGCGACCGGCAGCATTCGAGGGATCACCGTCCGGCACGGCTACCGTTCCGTCCCGAGCGTCCGACGCGGCTGCGGACGTCGACGCTGCCGTTTCGGCGGTCGGAGAGCGATTCGACCGCGTCCATCTTGTCGGCTACTCGTGGGGGACGATCGTCTGTGGTCGGTATCTGACGCGCCAGGAGGGAACGGTCGCGTCGCTGACGCAGTTCGCCCCGGTCTACCGCCCGTCCGAGATGTCTGAACGATGGGATGCCGGGGACCCGCCGTCGCCGTCCCGACGTGTCACTCGTGAGGCGGCGCGGAGGCGCTGGGACCGACAGCTCCCCGGCGACGATCCCTCGGCGTACCGTCCGGACGGCGCCTTCGAGGCGTTCTGGACGGCACTGTCGGCGTCGGGTCAGCACGTCCCCGGCGCCGAGCAGCCGACGATCGCCGCGCCCAACGGAACCCTGCTCGACCTACAGGCCGCCGCGCGCGGCGATCCGGTGTACGACGCCGGGGAAATCTCGTCCCCGACGCTCGTCGTCCGCGGCACGCTGGATTCGGCGTCGACCCGCCGGGACGCCCTCGGTCTCTACGACGAACTCGGCTGCGGCGACGGGCGGGAGTATGCCGAGATCGCCGGCGGCACGCACTTCCTCCCGCTGGAGCACCGGGGATCGGCGCTGTTCGGCGCCGTCTCGAGCTTTCAGGATCGCGCCTGAGGCGGTGGACTTACTCCCGACCGCGTCGTGGATCGACGCATGCGCGAACTGGACTCCGTGGAGACGGTCGGCGTCGTCGGCGCCGGGACGATGGGCAACGGAATCGCACAGGTCGCAGCGACGGCCGGCTACGACGTCGTCATGCGGGATCTCGAACCCGAGTACGTCGAGAGCGGACTCGAGGCTATCGAGTCGAACCTCTCCCGGCTCGTCGATCGAGGGGATCTCACCGAGTCGTCGGCGGCCGAGATCGCCGACCGGGTCCGCGGGACGACCGATCTCGACGCTGTCGCCGACGCCGACCTCGTCGTCGAGGCCGTCTTGGAGGAGCTGACGCTGAAGCGGGACGTCTTCGCCGACCTCGATCGGATCGTCGACGACGACGTCGTGCTCGCGACGAACACGTCGACGCTGTCGATCACGCGGATCGCCGCGGCGACCGAGCGGCCCGAGCTCGTCGTCGGTATCCACTTCATGAATCCGGTCCCCGTGATGGACGGCGTCGAGGTCGTCGTCGGCGAGCGGACCGACACCGCGGTCGCCGCGCTCGCACACGAGTTCGCGAACGATCTCGGGAAGGAGACGTGGGAAGCTGACGACAAACCGGGATTCGTCTCCAACCGGATCCTGATGCCGTGGATCAACGAGGGGATCCGCGCCTACGACGAGGGCGTGGCGACCAAGGAGGACATCGACCGCGGCATGAAACTCGGGACGAACGTCCCGATGGGTCCGCTGGAGCTGGCCGACCACATCGGGCTGGACGTCTGTCTGAACGCGACCGAGACGCTCCACGAGGAGCTGGGAGACCGGTACAAGCCGGCCTACCTGCTCCGCCGAAAGGTCGACGCCGGGGACCTCGGCAAGAAGACGGGACGCGGGTTCCACGAATACTGACGGGCGGTACGCTCTTTGCACCGCCGCCACACCGATCGGACGTGCCGACAGAAATCGAACACGTCGACGTCCCGTCGGTGTTCCGGGTCGCCGTGCCGCTCGGGGCAACGGCTGCCCTCATCGGCGTCGTCCCGTTCCTCTTCGAGTTCATGGCGGCGAGAACCGTCGGCCGGTTCGTCCTCGACTTGCTCGTCGTTGCGGGCGCTGGGGGCGTCACCGCGGGAATCGTGGCTGCCGCACTCGCAGTCGTCTACAACGCCACAGCACAGCGGATCGGGGGCATCGAACTCGCGCTCTCGCGTTGATCAGCCCACCAGATCGGTCTCGAAGAGGAGCTGGATGCCGAAAGTGACGACCGGCAGCAACACCGAGCCGACGAGCTGCGTGAAGATCCCGGTCGACATCGGATAGAGGTTCGTCTCGAGATACGCCCGATGTCGCCGCTGGAGTCGGCTGATCTCCAGCTGGACAGCGACGTCGTCGACGTCCGAGGAGCCGTCGACGGATACCGCCTCGGTGAGTCGTTCGATCTCCGCCCGAAGTTCGTTGACGCGAGCTCTCCGCGTCGTCTGGGCGCTCCGGTAGATGAGCCACGTCGGGTAGAGAAACGACGCCGCGATGAAGACGACGTACACCGCGACTGCGGTGCCGACGAGCGCCTCCAGCGCGCCGCCGATGGCGAGCTCCGCGGCGAAGGGGATCATCAGCGCGCCGACGGAGACGAGAAGCGTCGTTCGGATCGCGATGTGGCCGACGACGCTCAGCCCCGCGACGCGGTCGGGGTGGTACGGATCGATGTCTATCTCGAAGTCGGTCGTCAGCTTCCGGACGACGAGCGTCGTCACGACGATACCGTGGAAGCCGATCCCGGTCAACAGTCCGCCCCAGAGAAACAGCGCGAAGAGGAGCCAGTAGGCCGGATCGGTGGCGCCGCCGATCCCGTTTCTCGCGAACGCGGCTCCGCTTCCAGCGAACACCGAGAGGAGTAAAAGCGTCCACACCGCGGTGACAACCCAGTATCGCCGCGCGAACAGCTCGGCGTACCGCTCCGCGAGCCCCGGCAGTCGCTCGGGTTCGGTGACGATGGCCGCAGCCGATTCGAAAAAGCCCGGAAGGAGGTACTCCCCGTAGTAGCGAATCAGCGCCGGAAGCGCGCCGACGAGGACGCCGGTCAGAACCATCGACAGCAGAAACGTCGGCCTCGCTTCGGTACCGCGGAGGAGTGCGACCCCGCCCACAGAAACGACGGGGGGCCAGCCGAGCGTCAGTAGCGCCGCAGCGAACGGACCGGTTCGGTCCTCGAACGGCCCGGCTGCGACGACTCTACTCACCCAGATTCGCTCCCCACGCATACCCCAACGGGAGCGCGCGGCGACAAGAAACTCCCGGATGCCCGCCTACCCCTCGGGCGGTTCGTCGCGGTGCATGTCGGCGTTCGTTTCCTCGCGAGCCTCCTCCTCGCGGATCTCCGAACGCTCCATCTCTCGCTCGACGCGTTCCTCTCGAGCCCGCTTTCGAGCCTCCTGCTGTTCGGCTTCGAGCTCGTCGGCATCGCCGTCGCCGTCGGCGTCGTCGTTGGAGCACATCGTTGCGGCGCGACGTACGCACGCGAGGCGGTTATGTCTGGTGGCCCGGCGAGAGGAATCGATAAGTGGCGAGCGCCGAAGGCAACGGTATGGATTTCAGTCTCACGGACGAGCAACGCCAGATAACGGAGATGGTGGCCGACTTCGTCGACGAGGAGGTCGTCCCGATCGCCGCGGAGATCGACGAAACCGACGAGTTCCCGTGGCAGCTCGTCGAGCAACTCGGCGAACTCGGGCTGATGGGGATGCCGTTCCCAGAGGAATACGGCGGCGCAGGGCTCGATTATCACGCCTACCCGGCAGCGCTAGAGGAGCTCTCTCGGGGCTCCGGCGGACTGGGAACGATCGTCGCCGCACACATCTCGCTCGCGGGGAACATGCTCTACGCGTTCGGTGACGAGGCCCAGAAGGAGCAGTATCTCACGCCGCTGGCGGAGGGCGAGGAGATCGGCGCATTCGGGCTCTCGGAAGCCGGCGCGGGAAGCGACGTCCCGGCCATGGAGACGACCGCCGAGCGCGACGGGGACGGATACGTCGTCGACGGCGGGAAGCTGTGGATCTCGAACGGGTCGGTCGCCTCGACGGTCGTCCTCTTCGCGAAGACTGATCGAGCGGCCGGAAACAGGGGAATCAGCTCGTTCGTCGTCCGCCCGGAGGAAGACGAGGGGTTCACCGTCGAAGGGACCGAGGAGAAACTCGGTGACAAGGGATGTCCGACCGCGGAGCTCCGGTTTGACGGGATGTATCTCCCCGAGGAACGCCGGCTCGGCGACGAGGGCGACGGCTTCGTCCAGGCGCTGAAGACGCTCAACGGCGGCCGAATCACTATCGCCGCGCGGTCGATCGGGATCGCACAGGCCGCACTGGACGCGGCCGTCGAATACAGCCAAGAGCGCGAGCAGTTCGGGCAGCCGATCGGCGAGTTCCAGGCGATCAAACACAAGCTCGCCGACATGGACACGAAGACGCGGGCAGCGAGGCTGCTGATGCACGACGCCGCGGATCGGAAGATGCGCGGCGAACCGTTCATCAAGGAGGCCGCACAGGCGAAGCTGTACGCCTCAGAGATCTCGAGAGAGGTTGCGAACGAGGGGATCCAGATCCACGGTGGCTACGGCTACACGAAGGATTTCCCCGTCGAGCGCTACTACCGCGACGCGAAGCTCAACGAGATCTACGAGGGAACGAGCGAGGTGCTGCGCAACACGATCGCGGATCGACTCACCGAGTGATAACCGATCACCCCTCGAGCTGGGCGCCCATCCACTCGTAGTGGGCCTCGACGGCGTCGCGTCCGGGATCGGTGAGCGAACAGACGTCGTCGAGCCCCTCGACGCGCTTTTTTACGTACCCCTTCGATTCGAGTTCGCCGAGGGCGCCGTAGAACCGATCCGGCGGGAGACGGCGGTCGTAGTGCGCCTCGAGGGTCGACTTCAGCCGCTGGGCACGCAGCTCCTCGCCGTAGAGGAGCGTACAGATGTCGCGACGAAGCCCGCTTGCGAGCCACTCCATACGTCCGTCTGGACCGCCACCCCGAAAAGCGGCGCGGTGGCGATCGACAGTTTGGCGTACGCTGCCGCCGTAGCCGGGTCCATGTCCACGGTCGAGGCCGACGGGATCACCGCAACGTACCGAGAAACCGACACCGAGCGTCTGCTGGAGTTCGCCGCCGACGGGCGAACGGCCGCGATCGCCCAGAACGCCGAGGGGTACGCGATGCTGAAGGTCCGACCGACCGCAGCCGGGGACGAACTGGAGCGCTACTACGGCTTCGACATGGCGCTAGACCACGCCGCCGAACTGCTCGGCGTCGAGCCGGCGGCACTGCCGATTCCCGAAGCCGCCGAGGACATGGGAATGTGATCCGCGACGCCCACGCTTATTAGGGAGGCCGAACAGCGGTCGCCATGGCCAGAGCCTCCGAGTACGGTGTAACCGTTCACCAGGACCTCCGCGTCGAGACGCGAGACGGCGTCGAGCTGTCGACGGACGTCTACCGTCCGGCGGACCCCGAAACCGGGCAGCCGGTCGAGGAGCCGCTGCCCGCGCTGCTGGAGCGGACGCCGTACAACAAGCGGGATCCGGACCGCATCGAAAACCACGGCCGCTACTTCGCGAAGCGCGGCTACGTCGTCGCGATCCAGGACGTTCGCGGCCGCTTCGAGAGCGGCGGCACGTTCTATCTCCTGAAAAACGAGGCGGAGGACGGCGCCGATACCGTCGAGTTCCTCGCCGACCTCCCGTACGTCGACGGGGTCGGAACGTTCGGGCTCTCGTACATGGCGTGGGTCCAGACCGCCCTCGCGACGCAGGATCCCGACGACCTGGAGGCGATGTTCGTCAATCAGGGCGCCGCGAACGCGTGGGAGGCGACGCTGCGACACAACGGCGCCTTCGAGATGCGCTGGCTGACCTGGGCGTTCACGTTCGGCGCCGGATTCGCGAAGTCGTCGCTGGATGACCCGAACCTCCAGCGGCTTGCGACCGCCGTCGACACCCGCGACGTGCTGGGCGAGGAGCCCGTCCTCCGGGGGCAGTCACCGCTCGCCGAGTGGCCGGAGTACGAAAAGTACGCCTTCGACTACATGACCCGCGGCGGCGAGGAGGCGTTCTGGGACGACCCCTCGCTCAACTTCGAGGCCCACTACGACGAGCTGGCGGACGTACCGACGGTGTATTCGGGATCGTGGTACGACTCCTACGCGAAGGCGACGACCGACAACTTCGAGGCCCTCGCCGACCGCAAGGAGTCCGACCAGTATCTCATCATGGGACCGTGGACCCACGGCGCCCAGTCGACGTGGACGCGAACGTTCTCCGGAGAGACGGATTTCGGGGAGGCTGCCGTCGTCGACCACCTCGAGACGATGCTGGCGTTCTTCGATCACTATCTCAAGGGGAAGGGGACCTGGAGCGACCGTCCACCGGTGTGGTACTTCCGGATGGGGATCGGCGACGGCGGACTGACGACAGACGGTCGGCTCGACCACGGCGGCGAGTGGAGCGAAGCCGACGCGTGGCCGCTCCCGGGAACCGACTTCACCACGTACTACGCTCACGGCGACGGAACGCTCTCGACGGAGCCGCCCACGGCCGACGACTCCTCGACGACCTACGAGTTCGACCCCCGCGATCCGGTGCCGACGATCGGCGGCAACTGCTCGTCGTACTACAGCTTCGAACAGCGCGAGGAGACGCTCGAGGAGCTCCCGGCGGGCGATCGGAACCTCGTTTCGGTGACTGGCCACGGCGGCTACGATCAGCGCACCGATCCGGAGACGTTCGGCGCCGACGAGCCGTACGGGCCGCTGGAGCACCGCTCGGACGTGGTGACGTTCCGGACGCCGCGGCTCTCCGAGCCAGTCGAGATCGCCGGGCCGATCCGCGTGCGGGTGTTCGGCTCGACCGACGGCTCCGACACGGACTTCACGGCGAAGCTGATCGACGAGTATCCGCCGAGCGCCGACTTCCCGAATGGGTTCGCGCTCAACCTCTCGGATTCGATCTGCCGCGGGCGATACCGCGGCTACCGGCGAGAGGCTGATTTCCTCGAGGCGGGCGAGATCTACGAGTTCTACATGGAGCCGTACCCGACGGCGAACGTCTTCGGCGAAGGCCACCGGATCCGTCTGGACGTCTCCTCGTCGAACTATCCCCGCTACGACGTCAACCACAACACTGGCGGCCCGCTCTACGGCGACCGGAAGTACCGCGTCGCCGAGAACACGGTGTATCACGAGCGGGAGAACGCGACCCACGTCGAACTGCCGATCCAGTCCGCCGAGTGATCAGGCCGGGAGGGCGGTTCGGAGCTGTTCGACGAACGCCTCGGGATGTTCGGCGTGGGGCAACAGTCCCGCGTTCGAAAAGGAGACCAGCGTCGCGTTCGCCGCGGTAGCGAGCGCCTCCCCTTTCGAGAGCGGCGCGATTTCGGCGTCGCGCCCCCAGACGATCGTGATCGGCACGTCGAAAGCGGCGAGGGAGGTTCCGAGATCGACGTCGCTGTCGAGGAAGCCGCCGACGAACGACGCCGGAGCGAACCGTGCACCGGGTTGATGGGCGCTCGCCCAGTCGTACTCGACCCACTCGTCGGTGACGTTCGCCTCCTGAGCGAAACCGTGATCGACGAGGAAATACCGGATCGCGGGGCGAGAGACGAGGAGGTTGAAGAGCGCCTCCCCGACGACCCGCGAGCGGAGCAGCGATCGAAGCCACGCGCGGCGACCCGGGATCGTCGTCGCGGTCGGACAGACGAGCAGTAGCCCCCGGAGTTCCTCCGGTTCGGCGTCGGCGACGTACGCCGCCGACAGCGAGACGGCGACGACGAACGGTTCGTCGGCGAGATCGGCGAGGAACTCCTCGACGAACGTGGCGTAGAGCGACGCCGAGTAGTCGATCGGTGGTCGGTCGGAACCGCCGAAGCCGGGGAGATCCGGCGCGATGACGTGATATTCCTCTGCGAGGGCGTCGACGACGTACCGAAACTCGTGGCTCGATCCCGCGGCGTTGATCCCGTGCAGGAGGACGAGATCCGGATCGTCGGGATCACCGGCCTCGGTGTAAGCGACGTCGAGCCCGCGCCAGCGGTACGTCGACTGCGGGCGACCCAGCGGCGGCTCGAGATCGCGACGGCGGAGCGCTCGGTTGCCGACGAGAACCGCTCCCGCGCCGGCGGCGACGCCTCCGAGAAGACGCGTGAACTTCATACCGACAGAAGGGTCGTCGGACGTTTATCGCTACCGACGATCGCGAACGCAGGCCTCGATCGGCTCGATGATCTCGTCGGCGACCGCGTACGGATCGGTCTCCCTCGCGATCACCGCATCGACGTACGACTCGATCCCGCCTCGCGCCTCGAACTCCTCGGCGATCAGGCCGGCGGCGTCCTCCCGGAGCAGCGTCCGGATCTCCGCGGCGTAGCGCTGCCGCGTCTTGGCCTCCAACTCGCCGGTCCGTCCGAGCCACGATCGGTGCTGCTCGAGCGTTTCGAGAAACGTGTCGACCCCCTCGCCGGTCTTGGCGACCGTCTCGACGATCGGCGGCTCCCACGCGTCGTCATCGTCGTCGGCCGCGTCCGCTTCGACGTCGACGACCGCACCGGCCCCGTGGTGGCCCGCGAGCGGCGACGCGTCGCGCATGTGGACCATCTCCCGGAGGTCCCGAACCGTCCGATCTGCGCCGTCGACGTCGGCCTTGTTCACCACGAAGACGTCGGCGATCTCGAGGATGCCGGCCTTCAGCATCTGGACGTCGTCGCCGCTCCCCGGCGGAACGAGCACGGCGACCGTGTCGGCCGTCCGAACGATGTCGACCTCGTTTTGGCCGGCACCGACGGTCTCGACGATTATCTTGTCCTTCCCGAAGGCGTCGAGCGCCTTGACGGCGTCCGTCGTCGCCGTCGAGAGCCCGCCCAGCGTGCCGCGCGCCGACATCGATCGGAAGAAGACGTCCATGTCCCCGACGTTCGACGCCATCCGGATCCGGTCGCCGAGCACCGCACCACCGGAGAACGGCGAGGACGGATCGATCGCGATGACCCCGACGGTCAACCCCTCCTCGCGGTAGGTCTTGGCCATCTTGTCGACGAGCGTCGACTTGCCGGCGCCCGGCGAACCGGTGATCCCGATCACGTCGGCGTGACCGGTGTGCTCGTGCAGCGCCGACACCAACCCGCGATAGCCTGGCGATCGATTCTCGATCTTCGTGATAACCCGCGCCAGCGCTCGGTGTTTCCCGGCGAGGAGATCGTCGATCAGCGCCTCCATGTCAGCGCTCGGGCGCGTTCTCCCGGACGAAGGCGATCGTCTCCTCCATCGAGGCACCGGGGCCGAAGATCTCCGCGACGCCGAGTTCGTAGAGCTCGGGGCGGTCCTCCTCGGGGATGATCCCACCGACCAACACGAGCGTGTCCTCGAAGGCGTCGTACTCCTTGAGCCCCTCGATGATCTTCGGGACGAGCGTGTCGTGGGCACCCGAGAGGATCGAGATTCCGATGACGTCGACGTCCTCCTGGACCGCCGCCTGGACGACCTCGTCGGGCGATTTGTGTAATCCCGAGTAGATGACCTCGAAACCGGCGTCCCGGAACGCGCGGGCGATCACGTGGGCACCGCGGTCGTGGCCGTCGAGCCCGACCTTCGCCACGAGACACCGGATGGTTCGCTGCTGTTCGGTGCTCATGCGCTCCGGTTTCGGCGCGACGGCTTTGACTCTAACGGACGCCAACACGACACACGATCACGTTGCACTAACCAAACTACGGTTGCTCGACCGTGCGCCACCGTGACGCAACGGGGTTCGGTTCGATGGGTTTATGAATTCCCTCCGGATACGTTCGGATGCGTCTCGGGCTCGTAGATCAGCGGTAGATCACTCCCTTGGCATGGGAGAGGCCCCGGGTTCAAATCCCGGCGAGTCCATGCGCCTTCGGCGCTTTCCGTATATGACATAGGGGAGCGCATTACTTATAACCCCACACCAGATTCTAAAACGATTTGACGTGGAATACCGGCAACATAGCGCGTCGTGATTTGACGTGGCACCAACCACTTGAATACGCCGCCATGCGATTTTTGCCATAGGAAGGCGTTGACATTTCCTACGTCGTTCCTTCCATAGATTCGGTTACAACGGGAACGCGCGCGACGGCTGCTCATTCTATTCACAACGGCCGCAAGTCTCTCCATCTAAACCGCCTTCTCGTCGGTATCAAACTCTACTCGATATAGCACATTGTCGCGCTCGTCACCAGTCTCGTCGGGAAGATTGGCTCAGACACGGTTCCCCCTCACTTACTCTCATACTAATTCATCTTTCTACTGGAAGTCTTCGAGCGCGTAGATGTATCTGTTGAAGTATTGGAAAAGCACTACGACCACAGAGACGATCAGGAGAAATTAAACCAGCGACGGAGTAACGTTCGAAAGCTGTAATCTACGTCTCTTTCCTCGACGCCTCTTTAGGTATTTTTCCCCTGATCAACTGTTCGTATAGGGTATTGCACTCGAAGTGATGGTTTCAACAATCTCGTTACCAGGAATATATCTTCGACCCCCTTTCTCGCTTACCAAAATCACTCAATCGATATGGGTCAGCTCTTCGGCTTCAATCGAGAACTCTCCTCAATCGAACGATCCTTACGAGCGACTTGCTCACTGTCAAGCGACTGTATATTTGCCTGCGCTCGTCATCAACTCCACCATCTTATATATAGATCCGTCATGGAATAGATTCGCATGGATCTGGAGGAGGTCAAGGAATACGTCAATCGGAGTCAACAACTCATCGACTCCTCCCCGCAGATGGATGAAGCGAATACGAAGGCCGCCATTCTGCGCGACTTTCTGGATCTTCTCGGTTGGGAAATCCCAACCAACACACAGCTTGAGTATTCAGTCGAAGGCTTTGGGCGGACCTACAAGGTTGATTATGCACTCATTCTCGATGGAACGCCCGTCGCCTTTCTGGAAGCAAAAGGTGTCGATACAGTGCTGACAACGAACCACGATGAGCAGCTCTCGTCGTATATGATGAACAAGAATGTCAACTACGGTATCCTCACGAACGGTGAACAATACCGGTTCTTTCAGCGCCGTGTCGATGCTTCTAATGTTAACGTTCAACAGGTCGGTGACGTCGCAATTCAAGAGCTTCCAGGCAGGCTCGCAGTTCTACGTGCCTTCATGAAAGAATCAATCGAATCCGGTGAATCAAGGAAGATTCTCGATCGAATCAATGAGCTACGAAAAGCCCGAAGGACACTCGCAACCGAGAAGGACGACGTGGCGAGTGATCTCGCAGATATGGTAGCTGACTGCGTTTCGGACACTATCTCTTCGTTTGCTGACTCCCAATCCAAGGAGATGATTGAT
>SKTU01000079.1 GCA_007122455.1 Haloarculaceae archaeon
AGTCCGACGACGCAGGTTGGTAGGCTACCTCAGATGTGGATAGACTCCGAGATGTGAGTGCCGAGGCCGCCATTTTTGACGGTAGAACGCGTCTCTGAGGGCATCTGGCTGTGGCCACGGTAGACATAGGCCCCGGTCAGTTCACTGGCAGGACCTCGGACTCTTGGTACATACGGTAGTACGATCATACGAGCGTACATTTATAAACTCCTGTGTCCGAATAGCATAGTGTGCCGATCAGTATCGACGAGTTCGAATCGCGTGACCCGGAGAAGCGGGAAACGAACGCCGAACGGGTGGTCCGGTTCCTTGCTCACAACCGGGACAAGGCGTACAAGGCCATCGAGATCGCGGAGGCGACCGACATCAACGAGAACTCGATACATCCGGTTCTGAATCGACTCGAAGAGCGCGGATTGGTCCGCCACCGGGAACCGTACTGGGCGATCGGCGACCTCGAGAACGTCCGTGATGCGATGATGTTCGGTTCCACGACGGAGTTTCTCGACGAAGCGCTCGGACCGGAGAGCCGAGAGAAGTGGTTGAATGCAGCCCGGGGAGACGAGGAGCACCGCGAGTGACCGGATCACCCCCACCATTCGACGATCTTGCACGAGGACACGTCGTGTTGGCCTCGGACCCGTTCAAACCGGACGACGACGCAACTCGACCGTGGGTGGTCGTCAACAACGAGCAACACCCCTTCGACAAGCAGCAGTACGTCGTCATGGGATTGACGACCGAGACCTGGTACGACGAACGGATTTCGCTCGACGAGAACGACTACCGGCACCGCAAGGCGCCACGGGATAGTTCCATCGTTCCACACGCAGTTGCGTCCGTTCAACCGGCACTGATGACCGACTACGTTTGCAGAGTTCGTGACGATCCAGTCGATCGAGCGGTGGAGAAACTCACCGAATACCTCTAGGCGATGGATTGACTCCAATATGTGAATGCCGAGGCCGCCATTTTTGACGGTAGAAGTCGTCTCTGGAGGTATCTGGTCGTGGCCACAGTAGACAGAGGTCCCGATCAGATCGACAACCGCTTCGCCGAACTGGATGCGTGCGACCGACGCAAAGTACGAGCCATCCCGGCCGAGCATTGATAAACTCGTATACCCGAGTATACACAGAGTGAGTAAATCAGTCCGCATCTCCGAGGAGTTCCACGAACTCATAAAAGCGCACAAGCGTGAGGACGAGACGATGGAAGAAACCCTTCGTCGGCTTATCGGAGGACCTCAGCCGGAAGACGTCGCAGGAATCCTCTCGTCGGATACAGCCGAAACCATGCGAACGCAGCTCGAGGAGAAGCGCAAAACGGATGTCGAAGGAAAGCAGACGTTGCGGGAGCGGTTCGAGTGATCCTCGACACGTCGTTTCTGATTGACCTCTTCGACGGTCGGCAGAACGCATTCGAGAAAGGAGTCGAACTCACCGAGGCGCGGATCGTTCAACGTGTTCCCTCGCCAGTCGTCATGGAACTCTCCTATGGTGCTGCGTTCGGTGACGAAGGTGAACAGAGAGCGGTTCAAAACGCCCTTCAGATGTACCCGATCGTCCAGCAGGACGAAACGATCGCCCACCGCGCTGGAAATTTACTTGCACAGGCGGACGTAGCTGCCGGCGGCGAGAGTGGTATCGATATGATCGATCCGATGATTGCAGCGGTGGCAGACCACTACGACGAACCCGTTCTCACTGCCAACGTCGACGATTTCGAAGCGCTCGGAGTTGGCGTCGAGCCGTACTGACACATCAGTTAATGACTGTGTGAGCTCCGTGGCTACACGTTGGTCGCAGAACCAGTAGTGCTGTCTCAGGATGTGAGACGTAATATAAGTGGTTCTCATGAACCGCGAGACGATCACTCGGTGATTACATTCGCTCTAGAAGCGTCGTATGGCATATGCTCTCATTGGACTGGATCGATCACCCGATGTGGGCTAAAGTGATCAGAATGGCCACCCACCGCAAAAACCCGACCAACCACGAATCGCTCGGCCGCACGTTCGTCGATGCGGCCTGGAACGACGGAGACCTCGATCAGATCGATACGCTGTGTGCCCCGGACCTAGTCGTTCACGACCCCTCAAATCCGACCGCTGGAAGCGGACCGGATGCATATGAGCAGTTCGTCACCCGGGTCACGGACGGCGTCACCCACGCGGAGATGGTGGTCGACGACATCACCGTCGCCGACGGGACGGTGGCCATCCAGACGTCCGGAACCTTTGTTCGCGATCCTGACGGTGAGAACGTCGAAACGGTCTCGGGGTTCGAAGTTATTCGCGCCGAGGATGGTCTGATCGTGGAGTGGTCCGGAACACTGCTCCCGGACCGAACGCTGGAAGAGTTCGTTTCTGGTATCGCGGGGGACGTGATATGTCCTGGCGATACCCGCTACGACGAGGCGAGAGCGGTCTGGAACGGCATGATCGACAAGTATCCTGGGTTAATTCTCCAGTGTGCGGGCGTCGCGGACGTCGTCGAGGCCGTTACCTTCGCGTGCGAGCACGACATCCTCGTAGCGGTCCGTGGCGGCGGCCACAACGTTGCCGGATCTGCGGTCTGCGATGGCGGGCTCGTGATCGATCTTTCGGAGATGACCGGTGTGTGGGTAGACCCCGATGAACGAACGGCGTGGGTACAGGCAGGCGCCACGTTGGGGGACGTCGACCGCGAAACGCAGGCGTTCGGGCTCGCGACACCTCTCGGCGTCGTCTCCGCGACCGGCGTGGCGGGGCTCACCCTAGGTGGTGGCCTCGGACACCTCCGAAAAAAATACGGGTTGAGCGCTGACAACCTCGCATCAATCGATATCGTCACCGCGGACGGCGAGTACCTCACCGCGAGCGCCGACGAGAATGCGGAGCTCTTCTGGGGACTCCGCGGCGGGGGCGGCAATTTCGGCGTGGTCACGGGATTCGAGTTCGACCTTCATCCCGTCGGACCCGAGGTCGCGATCGCTCTAGTGGTCTACCATGGCGACGATAGCGCGTCTGTGATGCGTACATTCAGGGAGTACGACCAGTCCTCGCCCAACGAACTCAGCGTCATCGCGTCAGCTGGCACGCTACCCGACGGGGAACTCTTCTCGGAGGACGTCGTCGACGAGTTCAAGATCGCGATCGTGGGGATGTACGCCGGCTCATCGGCGGAGGGCGAATCAGTGATCGAACCGCTTCGAGAGCTGGCCGAGCCAGTGGCGGACTTCAGCGCGAGGGTGCCCTACACCGACTTCCAGCGGGCGTTCGACGGGGATTATCCGGACGGGATGCGATACTACTGGAAATCGCTGTATCTCGAATCACTCTCCGACGACGTCATCGACCGACTCATCGAGTGGGGAAATGTTGCCCCGTCGACGCTCTCGACGGTGGACGTCTGGACGTTAGGCGGTGCGATCACCGACGTCGGGCTCGACGAAAGCGCCTTCCCCAGCCGGGAGGCACCGTATCTCCTCGCGGTCGAGGCGAACTGGGAGGACCCCGAGCAGGATGAGACGAACGTGGCGTGGGCACGCGACTGCCTGGAGGACATGCAGCAGTTCTCCGACGGTTCGGTGTACCTCAACTTCCCCGGATTCTACGAGAACCGCGACGAGATGCTGGAAACGACGTTCGACGACGCATACGAACGGCTCGTCGAGGTGAAAACGGCGTACGATCCGGAGAACCGATTCCGACTGAGCCAGAACATCGAACCACGCACTGGAGGGAGTACACGCTGACGGATTCGACACGTTCGAATTCACAGTGTGACGGCCTACACGGAGAGAGCGTAGCGTGGAGACGATCAACTGGAGAACGCGGGCGTTTCCATGACTCGTCGGAGCCCTTGGGGCCCAAAACCCTCCATCTCGATCGCCTCCGCGTCGTAGGCCTCGTAGACCTCCCACGCCCACTCACGCACCGCGGGGGCGTCGGTATCAGCGAACACGCGAAGGATTCGAGTGTCAGGCTCGCAGACTCCGATACCGACTCGGTTGTCGAAGATAGCGAGCGCGAACGGAAGATCCTCGACCAACTTGACTGTAAGATACCCACTCTCGCACGCCTCGATACATTTCTCCGGGTAGCCATCAATGATCTCCTTTGCGACCTCGGGTAGACCGATGAGCTCCGTTTCCATCCCGTCGACGATGCGTCCCTGAATCTCGCTCAGCCGGGCTGGGGCGATGATATCGAGATCGAACGCGTGGAGTGTCTCCGTCTCTCGAATCAGCGCGATGAATCGGGCCAATGGGCTATGTGGATCGCCGTGTTCGGTATTCGTCACCGTCGCACCGGCGAACGCCTCGTTGTCGATCGGTACCGGCGCGTCCTTCACTGCCTCAACTACCGGCGCCAACTGGAGCGCAACGCCCGCCTCCCGCTTGAATCTGGAACACGCGTCGGCGAGAAGAGCCCCCGACTCCGTGAGCTTGAACCGACCGTTTACCTTTTCGATTGCTCCCAACTCCTCGAGCAGTTTCGTGTGCCGATGACTGGTCGCCCTCGAAACGCCTAACCGGTCCTGTAACTCCCGTCGATCGTACTCCTCTCTCTGGAGTTCCTCCAGGAGAGGCGATCGTCGGAGTAGGTCGATCAAGACATCGAGACTATCGAATTGTTCCATGCTAGCCATACACATAAATCGCCCCCATCAGCAATAGCTCTGACTCGAGTGACGAGACACCACCTAACGAGGATACCGGCTCCTGTCGTTCGGGACTGACTCCCGCCGATTCCGTAGCAGACCATGGGGCCACAAAAACAATTTCGGTGCGGAAACGAGGAGAGTGTCGCTCGAGTTCCACCTGAAGACGGAGGTATACGCTTGAATCTCTAGCAACGCCCGGCTCAGTTGCCCGCCGAGCGGCGGGGAACACGCCGGCGTGCGTCAACGACTTCCAGCTGTTCTCTCCGCAACGTCTCCCTGTCGTACTCACCGTCGAGAAGCGCCTCGAAGCGCTCCTCGAGGCGATCTGCTGCGAGCAGGTCGGAAACGCCGACGTACAGCGCACCTCTGTCGAGGAACTCCCTGGCGCTCGCTCGATCCTTCGTTCGGACGATGACATCGACCTGATCGGTAAAGGAGATCACGTGCTCGTTCACCGGTCGAGAGTCGGCCGTCGAGATCAGCAGTTTCGCGTCAGCCAGTTTGGCTTTCTCGACGGTCTTCCGTTCGATGACGTCTCCGAAGACGTAGGCCTGACACTCCGCCTGGAGGTCGTCGATCCGTGCCGGGTTGCTCTCGATCACGACGTAGGACTGATCGTATTCCTCGCACGCCTCGACGAGTCGGCGGCCGTGCCGTCCGTAGCCGACGATGACGATGTGGTCGTCGAGAGAGCCGGGAACCGAACTCCACCGCTCGACGGTCTCTCCGTGACGGCCCAAAAGACCGCGGTTGGCGAGGATGTGGTATATCTCCTCGTCGTAATACCGCGTGAAGCTGGACGTGATCAGCGTGATTGCCGCGGCGAGAATGATCGCATCGAAGACTGACTGGAGCAGAAGACCCAACACGAGGGCCTCGATGGCGATGATCAGCGCGAACTCCCCCACCTGATCGAGGTTGAACCCCGTCAGCGTCGCCGTGCGCCGCTCGTATCCCCGATACATCAGTAGCCCGATCGTCAGTGCCGGTTTGACGATCCCCGCCAGAATCACGAGTGCGAGGGTCATGCCGATCACGTCGGCCGTCGGGAGGGTCACCAGCGCGCCGACCGTGATGAAAAAGATCGCGGCGAAGAAATCGTTGATCGAGTCCAGCCCGTTGATCACGCCGGAGTAGGTGACGGGATCGTGTTGGACAGCGACGCCAGCCGCGAAGGCGCCCACGACGATCGACACGCCCACTGACTCGGCGGCGCCGAGGAACGGGATCAGTAGTGCGACCGTCCCGATGAGCATCGACTCGTCTGCCCCGCCCGAGATCCGACCGATCAGATCGAACAGGTATCGGTTGATCGCGATCGCGGCGAGCAGCAACATGACGCCGTATCCGAGTTGGTTCGCGATCGGGTCGAGGGCGAACGCGCCGGCGCTAACCACGAGCAGGATGAACAGCGCCATGAAATCCTGTATCGAGTGGATCGACTCCGAAAGACGGTCGTGCACGAGATCGAGGTTGCCGGGCAGAAACAGCGTGGAGCCAGCGATCGACGACGAGATCGCGGCCGCGATGCCGAGATAGATCGCCTGCTCCGACGAGAGGCCCAACAGCAAGCCGGCTCCGAACCCGAGCACCCAGAGGACGGCCAACTGTCCGAGCGCGACGATCTCGCTGTCCGCCACCACGGTCTGGGCGTCCGTCGTCTGGATTCGCACTGCGAACGTGAACACGAGAAGAGCGATACCCAGCCGGGCGATCTCGAGCTTGAGCGTCTGGTCGATGAACCCACCAGCGACCAGCCCGGCGACGATCAG
>SKTU01000048.1 GCA_007122455.1 Haloarculaceae archaeon
ATACGAGTACTCTACGCGATAGCTGTTAAAAGTTCAGGTAGACGTGGTACCGTACCACACGAAGGTCGGTCGTCTCCGATTGTCGACCTGTCGGTCGAATCGAGGAACGATACGCCCTCAATCGTCGCCGCGTGCCGACTCGAACATCGCGAGCGCCCGTTCCCGACGCGCGGCGTGATCCACGATCGGAGCGGGATACGCCGGGGCTGTCGCCTCTCGTTCGTTCGCCGACAGTTCGTGCCACGAGTGGATCGTTTCTGTGGAAATCCCTCTCAGTTCCGGCACGAACTCCCGAATGTACTCCCCGTCGGGATCGTACCGCTCCCCCTGTGTCATCGGGTTGAAAATCCGGAAGTACGGCTGGGCGTCGGTTCCCGTCGAGGCGGCCCACTGCCAGCCGCCGTTGTCGTTGGCGGTGTCGTGATCGACGAGTTTCGCCCGGAAGTGATCGTAGCCGGCTCGCCAGTCGACGAGGAGATCCTTCGTCAGGAAGGAGGCGACGATCATCCGAACCCTGTTGTGCATGTGGGCCTCCGCGTCGAGCTGTCGCATTCCGGCGTCGACGATCGGATACCCCGTTTCGCCCCGCCTCCACGCCGAGAGCAGTTCGGGATCGTTCTCCCAGGCGATCCCGTTTTCGTACGCTCTGTAGTTCTCGGTTACGACGTTGGGATTGAACCGGAGCACCTGCGCGTAGAACTCCCGCCAGGCGAGCTGCGAACGGAACGTCTCGACGGACACCCGTTTCTCGCCGGCGACCGAATCGCGGAGCCGCCGAACCGCCCGATCGACCGCACGGATGCCGATCGTTCCGAACTTCAGGTGCGGCGAGAGTCGCGACGTACAGCCGTCGGCCGGGTAGTCGCGTCGCTCGCCGTAGTCGAACACCGGGGCGTCGAGAAATCCCTCGAGGAGCTCTCGCGCGCGCTCCGGCGTCGCGACGGGAACGTCGGCCGTCGGTGGCTCGAATCCCAGCTCCGCGATCGACGGGAGCGGCTCGCCGACGTCGTCGCTGGGGGCGAGGGGAGGGACGTCGTACGGCACCTCCTTCGACCGGTCCCGCCACTTCTTCCAGTAGTAGGAGTAGACCGCGTACGGCTCGCCGTCGTTCGTGGTAATCGCTCCCGGTTCGTGACAGACTGCGTCGTGAAATGCCTGCGGCGTCAGGTCGGCCTCCGAGAGAGCCGCCCAGACGCGGGCGTCCCGCGAGCGCGCGAGTCCCGAGTAGTCCCGGTTCCACGAAACGGTCTCGGCACCGGTTTCGCCGGCAGCCTCGGGAAGTACGTCCACGGGATCGCCGGCACAGACGAGGAGTTCCGACCCCCGATCACGGTAGGCCTCGCGAAGTGCCCCGAGCGCCTCGAGCATGAACGCGACGCGCGGGGCGGCGGCGTGGTCGAGCACGTTCTCGTCGAAGACGAAAATCCCGAGGGGTGGTGTGCCGGGAACGGAGAGTCCGCGATTGTCGGCGAGCCGGAGATCACGGCGGTGCCAGTGGAGCCGCATTATCGAAGGGACGCACCGATGACTCGTAAACCCCCGTCCGAAACTGATCTCCACACGCTTTTTATCGTCGCCCGCACCGACTCCGGTATGCAACTCGATCTCACCGGGAAGACGGCAGTCGTGACCGGCGGCTCGCGCGGCATTGGACGAGCGATTTCGCTCGGACTCGCCGACGCCGGCGCGAACGTCGTCCCGCTCTCTCGAACGGAGTCCGACGTCGAAGCGGTCGTCGAATCGATCCGCGAATGCGGCGTCGAAAGTCGCGTCGAAAGCCTCGACGTCACCGACACCGACGCGGTCGCTGGCTGCTTCGGCCGGATCGCGGACGATCTGGGGATCGACGCCGTCGTCAACAACGCCGGGATCAACCCCGCATCGGCGCTCGGCAGACCCGAACAGGTCTCCGAGGACGGCTTCGAGCAGGTCGTCGACGTGAACCTCGAGGGGGCGTTCAACTGTGCCCGCGAGGCCGGCCCACATCTCCGGGAATCCGGCGGCTCGCTGCTCAACGTCGCATCGGTCGGTGGGCTCGTCGGACTACCGCGGCAGCACCCCTACGTCGCCTCCAAACACGGGCTCGTCGGGTTGACCAAGAGCCTCGCGCTCGACTGGGCGCCCGAGGTTCGAGTGAACTGTCTCGCACCGGGCTACGTCGCAACCGATCTCACGAAGGAGTTACGGGACGACGACACGCTCCGACAGTCGATCGTCGACCGGACGCCGCTCGAACGGTTCGCCGATCCCGAGGAGATCGCCGGCCCCGCGACGTTCCTCTGTAGCGACGCGGCCTCCTTCGTCACCGGATCGACGCTGACGGCCGACGGCGGCTGGACTGCGCGGTAATCGTCACGCCGAATCGCATGGCAACGTATTTTTTACGGATAGCCACCAACTCGGTAGCATGTCGTTTCAACTGAGCGCGGAGCACGAGGCGATCCGTCAAGCGGTTCGGGAGTTCGGCGAGGCGGAGATGAAGCCCGTCGCTCGCGAACACGACGAGGAGAAGAAATACCCGGAGGACCTCCGACGGAAGGCCGCCGAACTGGACTTCGTCGCTCCGCACATCCCCGCCGAATACGGTGGCGCCGGCATGAACATGCTCGCCCGCTGTGTCGTCACCGAGGAGCTGTGGCGGGCGGATCCGGGACTCGGCTCCGCGATCGGCAGCGCCGGTTTCGGCTCGTCGATGCTCATCGAGTACGGTGACGAGTGGATGAAGGAGGAGTGGCTCCCGCAGATCGCCGCCGGCGACGCCGTCTCCTGTTCGTGTATCTCCGAGCCCGCCCACGGATCGAACGTCGCGGGAATGGAAACCGTCGCCGAGAAGGACGGCGACGAGTACGTCATCAACGGAAACAAGATGTGGATCACGAACGGCACCGTCGCCGACGTCGGCGTCGTGATGGCCAAGACGGATCCCGACTCCGAACCGCCCCACCGCGGCATCAGCGCACTGCTCGTTCCCACGGATACGGACGGGTTCAACACCACGAAGATCGACAACAAGCTCGGGATCCGTGCGTCGGACCTAGCGGAGGTCGTTCTCGACGACGTCCGCGTTCCTGAAGAGAACATCATCGGCGAGGAGAACAAGGGATTCTACCAGTTGATGGACTTCTTCGCCTCCGGCCGGACGGGAGTCGCCTCCCAGGCCGTCGGCGCCGCACAGGGCGCGCTCGACGCCGCGCTGGAATACGCCGGCGAACGCGAGCAGTTCGACCAGAAGATCGGCGAGTTCCAGGCGATCCGTCACAAGCTCGCAGAGATGGCGACGAACGTCGAAGCCGCACGCTCGCTCACGTATCGCGCGGCGGGCCACGTCGAGGGCGACAAGGACGACGAGGCAGTCCGGCTCGCGTCGATGGCGAAGCTGTTCGCCTCCGAGCACTCCGTCGACGTCGCCGACGAGGCGATCCAGGTCCACGGCGGTGCCGGCTACGTGAGCGATCACCCCGTCGAGCGGTTCTACCGCGACGCCCGGATCACGAAGATCTACGAGGGGACGAGCGAGATCCAGAAGAACATCATCGCGGATCGCCTGCTGTAGCCGCCCGTCCAAACTGAATGGACGTCCGACGGGGGTTTTTTGCGACAGCGCCCGTAGGACGACCATGTCACGCACGTCGCAGCTTACCGGGGGCGCGATCGCGATCACCGTCGCCGTCGGCCTCGCCGTCGTCGCCTACGGCGGCGGCAACGTGGCGGTCCTCGCGGGCGCGATCGCCCTGAGCGCAGTCGGTGTCGAGCTCTCCCCGCGCGGCTGGCTCGTCCTCTCGATCGTTACGATCCAGCTACTCTTCTTCGTCGGCGTCTCGCTCGCCTATCTCGCACACAGAGACATCACACTCGCCGATATCGGCGTCGAGTGGCCGTCGCTCGAAGGGTGGATCGCCCTCGGCGCGGGATACATCGGCCTCATCGTGCTGTGGCTCGTCGCCTCGATCGCGACGTTCTTCGTCGCGGATCGGCTCGGGATCGAGCGCACTCCGCAGTCGATCATCGAGATCGGGCAACAGGACCCGTTCGTCTTCGTTCTGCTCGCGGTTCTCTCCGTGCTCATCGTCGGCCCGGCCGAGGAGCTACTCTTTCGCGGCGTCATTCAGACGCGGCTCCGCGAGACGTTCGGCGTCGTCGTTGCGCTGACAGTCGCGACGGCGCTGTTCGCACTGATCCACGTCTTCGGCTTCCTGGGCGGCGGGATCGGCGGCGCAGTGCTCGGCATCTCCGTGCTCTTCGTCATCGGCTCGGTGCTCGCGGTCGTCTACGAGTACACCGGCAATCTGGTCGTCGTCGCGATCCTCCACGGGCTGTTCAACGCGACGCAGGGGGCATTCGGCTACTTCTCGGTGCAGGCCGGCGATCTCGCGACGGTGGCACTACTGCTCTTCGGCGTGGCGTAGTCAGGCGAGCACGGAGCCGGCGCGGACGATCGCCTCCTCGCCGAACGCGGGGCCGACGAACTGAACGCCGACCGGGCCCTCGTCGGTTTCGGTCGCCGGAACGGAGATCGCCGGGAGGTTCGCCAGATTGACCGGGACGGTGTTGGCGTCGGCGAGATACATCTGTAGGGGATCGTCGAGCGTCTCACCGCGCTCGAACGGTGGGACCGGCATCGTCGGCGACGCCAGCACGTCGACCGACTCGAACGCCTCGTCGAAATCCTGTTTGACCCACGCTCTCGCGTCCTGAGCCTTTTTGTAGTACTTGTCGTGATAACCGGCCGAGAGGGCGTAGGTTCCCAGCAGGATCCGGCGCTTGACTTCGGCACCGAATCCCTCCTCGCGAGCCGACGCGAACGACTCGTTCCAGTTGCCCTCGCCGCCGGAGATTCCGTAACGAACGCCGTCGAATCGCGCCAGATTCGAGGAGGCCTCGCTCATCGCGATGACGTAGTACGCCTGCACGGCGGTTTCGACCGACGGGAGCGAGACGGTCTCGACGGTTGCACCGGCCGCTCGCAGTTGCTCGATCGTCGCGTCGAACGAATCCCGAACCGCTTCGTCGGCACCCTCGAGGAGTTCGGGCGGAACGCCGACAGTCATGCCGTCGACGTCACCCGTCGCAGCGGCAGCGTACTCGGCGTTCTCGGGCGGATCGTGAGTCGTCGCGTCGTTCGGATCCGGGCCGGCGATGACGTCCAACAGTTCGGCGGCGCCTTCGACGGTCGGGGCCAGCGGGCCGATCTGTTCGAGTGAATTGGCGTACGCGACGAGCCCGTACCGGGAGACGAGCCCGTAGGTAGGTTTGATCCCGACGACGCCGCAGAACGCCGCGGGACACCGAACTGAGCCGCCGGTGTCCGAACCGAGGGCCAGATCGGCGTCACCGGCCGCGACCGCGGCGGCGGAGCCGCCGGAAGAGCCGCCCGGGACGCGACCCTCGGCTGCCGGGTTCTCTGTCGGTCCGAAGGCGCTCGTCTCCGTCGTCGTTCCCATCCCGAACTCGTCCATGTTGGTCTTTCCGACGATGGTCGCACCGGCCTCCTTCAGTCGCTCGACGACCGTCGCGTCGTACGGTGGAACGTAGTCGGAGAGCATCTCCGAGCCGCAGGTCGTTCGCACGCCGGCGGTCGAGATGTTGTCCTTGACCGCGACAGTTTGCCCGGAGAGCGGGCCATCATCGGTCGGTTCGATCGGTTCGGCGGTGATGAACGCGTTGTGATCGTTCATGACACCCTCGGCCCCTTGAAATATCCGTCCTCGGTCTCCGGAGCGTTCGAGAGCGCCTCCTCCTGGGTGAGTCCCTCGCGTACCTCGTCGGGCCGCATCACGTTCGCCAGTTCGGCGTCAGGATCGACCTCGGGGACGTCGTCGAGCGCCTCGAAATACTCGAGGATGTCGGCGAACTGCGCTGCGAACAGCTCGATCTCCTCCTCGTCGAGGTCGATTCGGGCCAGCGAGGCGACGTGTTCAACCTCGGCGTCGTCGACGGTCATTACCGTATCGTGGCCGCGGACGACCACTAAGGGTTTCGAACCGGTGTCGGGCGAACGTTTAAGTCCCGAACGAACCAACAGATAACACGGAACGGGTTTTCCAGTAACCGGTCCAGCACACCCAAAATGAGCGATACAACCGTTAGACGTTTCGAGCGTGAACGGGAGGACGACGAAAGGGAGCGCGACGAGCGAGCCGGCTGTCCCGAGTGCGGCGGTACGCTCAGTACCGACACCGAGCACGGCGAGACCGTCTGCCGTGACTGCGGCCTCGTCGTCGAGGAAGACGGGATCGACCGGGGGCCCGAGTGGCGCGCCTTCGACAGCGCCGAACGCGATCAGAAGAGTCGCGTCGGCGCCCCGACGACCAACATGATGCACGACAAGGGGCTCTCGACGAACATCGGCTGGCAGGACAAAGACGCCTACGGCAACTCCCTCGGGAGTCGGCAGC
>SKTU01000098.1 GCA_007122455.1 Haloarculaceae archaeon
AGGCAAAAACAACTCGGGGAGTCCGAACACGGCGGAGGATAGGAGTACCGGGGGCTTGGCACTCCCAGCAGTCACACCCGCTCAGTCCGTGACCCTCACACGGATTCTCACCGTCCCGAGGGTCGGTGAGACTGCAAACCTGAAATCTCCAACGCTCAGGATTCCTTCGCGTTCACGCGGAGGAGGATGTCAAGCCTATCCGCTGACGGTGACCGAGGTCCTGGTCACCCCGCTTTTCGTGAGCCTTGTTTCCGCGGCGTCGTTCGCAATTGGGGGGCTCGTCTTCGCCGCGGTGTACAACGCCACTGCGCAGCGGTTTGGCGGGGTTGAGGTCCGGCTCTCGAAATAGTCGGCACGCCGGAGCTGGCGTCCCGCGGCGCGACGCTCCGGGGCGAACGTCTTGATTGGTACTATCCGTCTGACGGATGACGCTCACCAATTGCGTCACCTACTATCTGTTGGACAGATTGGTTCAGAGCGTGCAGGATGGAGGGCGCATATTTAACACTCGTCGATACAGATCGGCTCAAGAACCAAGGTTAAATAGCGCAGCTCAAGAAGAAACGAGGAAGCGTGATCGTACCATGAATAAGATCACCCACGGTACAGTTGCGGACTTACCGCCATCGCTCGAATTCCTCGGGGCCGCAAGCCCGTGGTTAGTTGTTCTAGCGATCCTCGTCATTTCATACCTACTGGCACGGCTCGTCAAGTGGAGCGGTACAGCGTTGTTGAAACGATCTGATCGGGCAGAGGGAGATCCCTCGTTCCAGAAGGCAGTTTTAGAGGAGTTACATGCCCCACTGTATCTCTCGATCGTGGTGGCTGGCCTCTATCTAAGCTTGATCGTCCTCGATATGGTCGAATCGAGCGTTCTCCTCGTCAATCTGCTCGTATCGGTGTTTGTGTTGGTGTGGACCTGGTTCGCCATCCGGCTTGGGACGCGGTGGTTGGAAGTGATCCGGGCCGGTGGCACAGAATACAAGTTTGCCCCCATGTTGAAGAACCTCTGGAAGATTACCGCTCTGGTTGGGGCCGGATTGCTTCTCGTTTCGGTCTGGAACCTCAGGATCACGCCCTTTCTCGCGTCTGCCGGGATTCTTGGGATTATCCTTGGATTCGCCGCACAAGATACCATCGCCAATCTGATCGGTGGGATTGCGCTATACTTCGATGAAACCTACAAAGTCGGAGATGTGATCCTTCTCGAAGATGGCTTGCGGGGTACTGTCATCGATGTCGGGATTCGGAGTACGACCGTCCTCACTCAGGACAATGTAACCGTCAGCGTTCCAAATTCACTATTGAACACCTCGCAAGTGGTCAACCAGTCTATTCCTCGGCGTCAGACACGGATGCGTATCCCGGTCAGTGTGGCATACGGTACCGACTACACCGAAGTCGAGCAGATACTGATAGACGCTTGTGAAGCGTCTTCGCTTGTTATGGATACTCCGCAACCAAAGGTGTTACTTAGTGAATTCGCCGACTCCGCAATCGAATTCGAACTTCGGGCATTCGTAGTCCATCCATTACGGGAAAAGGAAGCTACCAATCAGATCTACCGATTCACGTACGATGCGTTCGATGAGGCTGAGATCGTCATCCCGTTCCCTCAGCGAATGATCAGCTATCTCGATGACGGGTCGGATAGGTCTGACGCCAATCGCGGTCCTATCCCAGAAGGGCCGGATGGCGGGTCGAATGACGACATCGGTTCAGCTGCCGATAAAAGCGAGCGGCTGGGCGGTGATTCCGAGTAGCTGGAACAGTTCCCTCGACTGCTAGGGTGACTTTGGGAAACCGAGATTATCTCTATGAACTCCCTATCATTGGGTACGTCTGGCACATACCTACCTATTCGGGATATACGCCGCAACCGCGAGCCAGTACTCAGTACCTCACAAAGCATCCTCGGCTAACTGGTTCTGAAGCCTGAGTTCTGTGTCGGAGCGGTTGTACTGATGATACTGAGGGGGTCGTCACGGATGAATCGACAAGAGTCGTCGCTGTCGGCGGCGGTGTAGATCCGTTCCCGTCAATGCCCGGATGCAGCGAGACCTGCTCGGAGAGCTTGATCACCTCACGTGGGCGTCCGTCGTCGGTAACGTTGCTGTCGCGGGCATTCAGGCGGTGCTGCTCGGAATCGGATTGGTGCTCGTTGGCATACCCGGGGTCGTCTTTTTGGTCGTGGCGACGTTCATTCGTAGTGTTTAGTACAGTTGTTCCTAACGGATGGGGGTGAATTAATTCCAAATGTGCTGCTGTATCCATGCTCTATATCTTGCACGACAACCAGTGGCAATATCAGTAACCCGATGGTTGTTTCACTGACTTCGGTAAGAGCCCAAGATTTATTCGCGGGCTTCCGTCTATACAGCTATGACAGTCGTCGCAGCGGTGGACGGATCTGCCGGAAGCGCCGTCGTCGCTCGAGAGGCCGAGACGTTCGCGGATCGAATGGGAACCGACCTCCACCTCGTTCACGTCGTCGAACGAGCGGAGTATCAGCGGCTCGTCGAGGACGCCGCCTCGAGGCACCAGTCGATCGAAGAGGCGATCGTCGACGACCTCGCCGAGGCGGCGTTCGACAGCGCCGCGGACGGAGTCGAGGGGGAGTACGCCACCGACGCGACGCTCGGATCCGACGTCGCCGAGGAGATACTCGAGACCGCTCGCGAGCTGGGCGCGGAGTACGTCGTCGTCGGCGGTCGACGGCGATCACCGGTCGGAAAGGCGCTCGTCGGATCGGTGTCGCAGTCGGTTATCCTCGACAGTGACCGTCCGGTGGTCGTCGTGATGGACGACCCCGACGCGGACTGAGTTTTCGTCGTTTCTGCCGCTACCGACGCACGGAAACGCGCCGCGGATCGTCGCGTTCTCCGCGTTGCCGGAGTATAAGTGGGTGTGGCACGTTGTGTCTCGGTATGAGACTGCCAACCCGGCGACGCTTCCTCGCGGGGCTCGGCGTCGGCGGGCTAACGATCGGCGGTGGGTGTCTGGCTCGGGGATCGCCGAACCTGACGGAGCTCGATCAGTGGCCGCCGCCGGAGAGCGACGACGCACTCGATCTCTGGACGTGGCAGCATTACTGGGGAAACCAGGCGATCGCGTTCCAGCACGTCGGCGATCTCGAGGAGATCACGAGGGAGACGGTGATGGGCCGCGAGCAGTTCAAGCGACTGGATTCGGGGGAGACGACGGACGTGCTCCACCTCCCGACGCGACAGTTCCGGCGCGCCTTCGAGGCTGACCTGCTCCAGCCGCTCCCGACAGAGCTACTGCCCGCGTGGCCGCCGGACACCGAACTCCGCGTCGAAGCGCTCTCCTCGTACGGCGACGGCGACGACTACTACGGCCTTCCGCAGGTTCCGCTGACGTTTTCGCTCGCGATACACACCGACCGGTTGGACCGAACCGGCTCGTGGTCGACGCTCTGGAACGACACCCACGAGGGAATGATCGACATGCCCGCCGACCCCGTCCTCGCGTCGAAGGTCGCGGCGCTGTATACGGGGCAGGACCCCAACGATCCCGACGACGTCGACGCGATCGAGGCCGCGCTCGTCGAGCAGGCGCCGCTCGTCGGGACGTACTGGAGCGACTGGTACGACTGCTGGCGCCGGTTCGATCGTGGGGAGACGGTCGCGGCAGTGCTGCCACATCCCCGAATGTGTCTCTGCTCTCAGGACGGGACGCCGATCGTCTACGATCCTCCCGACGAGGGGGTGCTCTACTCCCAGAGCGTGCTCGCGATTCCATCGGGAGCCGCCAACAGCTACGCCGCTGCCGAGTTCGTCGACTGGGCGGCGGATTTCAAGACGGGAACCGAAACCGGCTGGAACGCCGACGAGTGGAACCTCTATCCGGACCACCCGGTCGATTCGTCGCTGCGAGCGGAGTTCGAGCGGATCGCGTCGGATCTCGGGATCGAATGATCTCGAGGCGGCGGACGATTCGAGCCGGAGCGCTCGCAACCACGGTGGCGATCGGTGGCTGTCTCTCCCGGGGCGGCTCCGACTCCGAACCCCATCCGGCGACCGACGCATCGTTTCCGACGCTCGGGGACGATCCGGACGACGTCGCGGCGACGGTCGTCGCCTTCGAGGATCCCTCCTGTGACTCGTGTGCGACGTTCGCCGAACGGACGTTCCCGAAGCTTCGGGAGGCCGCTCGTGAGGGACGACTCGCCTATCGGTGGTGCGGCCTTCCGTGGGTCGAACCGTGGAGCGACTCAGCGGTACAGGCGCTGTTCGAGGTTCACGACCGCTCGACGGAGGCGTTCTGGACGCTGAAGGGTCGCTACTACGATGCCCAGACGCGGCTGGACTCCGAGACGGTGCTCGAGTGGACGAGCGAGCAACTCCGGGAGCTGGACGTCGAGACGGAGCCGGTGATCGAGGCGATCGAACGCCGCCGACGCGACGGGGACGTCGAACGCCACGAGCGGATCGCCGAGGAGTCCGACGTCGAACAGGTTCCGTCGTTCGCGCTCTTCTCCGAGGGGGAGTACGTCACCACCGTCGTCGGTGCGCAGTCCTACGAGGTGTTCGAGGGAGCCCTGGAACTGTGAGCGACCACGGACGACATCGGAGTCTGGGGCGATGACGCGGGTCGACGTTCGGGCGCTACTACCGCTCAGTTCGGACGAGTGGTTGCGGGCGGGCGCCGGTCTCCGGTCCGTGCTGTCGAGCCCCGCGTACATCGTCGTCTTCGTCGGTGCGGCGTTCGTCTGGACCGCCGCTCTGACGGCCGTCGAGAACTACCAGCTCGTCTGGGACGTCGTGCTGTGGGGTCAGCAGGCACCCGTCGCGCGGGGGCAGGTTCTCTTCGGACTCCTCCCGCTGATCGGTGGCCCGATCGATCCGGTTCGGGAGCTTTTCGTCGTTCTCGCCGGAGTACTCTCCGGACTCCTGCTCGCGGTGCTCGTGTATCGAGTTCGTCGCAGCGGGGGTGTCGGTGGTTCCGGTGTGGGTGGCGTCGGTCTGACGCTCGCCGCGATCGGAGGTGGCTGTGGCGCCTGTGGATCTGCGATTCTGGCCGTGGCCGGGCTGGGGACCGCGACCGGCCTGGCGTTTCTCCCGTTCGGCGGCGTCGAACTCCTCGGCGTCTCGGTCGTCGTTCTCGCGGTCGTCACCGTCCGCGTTGCGGCGTCGGTTGCTCCCGCCGGGCGTTCGGGGTAGTCGCGCTACCCTACGGACCGTCCGCGAGCGCCCCGTCGTTCGCGAACGTAGAGCCAACTCGAACTGAGAAACGCGATCCCGACGGCGGCGGCGGTGATACCGAACGCGACCCGGTAGCCGAACTCCGTGTAGACGGCCGTTCCGGCGACGACGTCGCCGGTTCGGTATCTGTCGAGTGCGACGCCCATCGCGGCGGGTAGCAGCGTTCCGCCGAAGAACCCGGCGCCGTTGACGGTCGCGGTAGCGACGCCGCTCGCCTCGGCGGGGTACTTCTCCTTGACGATCGGGAGCGAGAGGATGGCGACGCCGAGCGATCCACCGACGACGAAGTAGACGATCGCGACGACGAAAAGCGGGGGCCTTCCGAAGATCGGGACGACCGAGAGGGCGATCGCGAAGACACCGAGGCCGACGATCTGCGGGACATGGCGACGTCCGAGGCGATCGGAGATCCACCCCGTCGCCGGTCCACCGATCAGTATGCCGATCGATCCGAGCAGCGTGTAGTAGGAGGCGGTCGTGACGTCGAGGCCGTAGACGACGACGAGATACGGGACGCCCCACAGCCCGATTATCGTCAGCACCGTCCCCATCGACGAAAAGAAGACGATCGACAGCAGCCACTGGTCGAGATCGCCGAGCAACTCGCGAACGTAGCCGAGCGTCTCCGCGAACGTGACCGACGGCTGTTCGGGGACGTTCGCGATCGGGTCGAGCCCCGCGTCGGCCGGCGAACTTCTCGCGAAGACGAACACCGCGCCTCCGGCCAGAAAGCCGAGCAGTGCGAGCGCGAACACCGTCGATCGCCACCCGAACCACTCGACGGAGACCGCCATCGGCGTCGTCGCGATTATCGCCCCGAGTCCGGCCATCCCGGCAGTGAGTCCGGTCATCGTCGCGAACTCGTCGGTCCGGTACCAGTTCGCACAGAATCGCAGGATTGAGATGAAGACGACGCCGCTTCCGAGGCCGATGAGCGCCCGTGACAGGAGGGCTGCCAGATAGCCGCCGCTCGCGGTGAAGCCGATCGCACCGACGCTGAGCGTGAACGCACCTCCCGCCCCCACGTATCGGGGACCGTATCGATCCGCCATGGCCCCGGTTGGGATCTGGATGGCGGCGTAGATGACGAAGAACGAGGCGTGGAGCGTTCCCAGCTGGGCTGCCGTGATACTGAAATCGTCGGTCAACCGCTCCGAGAGCACCGCCGTCGACAGTCGGTGAACGTTGACGAGGAGGAAGACGAACGCCAGCGCGCCCCACGCGAGCCAGCGACGCTTCGTCGGATCCGACAGCGGATTCACGATCCGACCTTGCCGCAGTCGTGGGGTAAGTGTTGTGATAGGACGAGGGCGGTCGATCCCGAAATGCGACGGGGAACGCTTAATACGTCGTTGACGAAACCAATTGCCCATGATAGTCTCTACGACCGTGGCTGCGATGGAGGAGAGCGATGGGCGTCGGTGAGGACGTCGTCGACTGTCTCGTCGAGCACGGGATCGACACGATCTTCGGCATCCCCGGCAAGCAGACGCTGCCGCTCAACGAGGCGCTCGACGAGCGGGACGCGCGGTTCGTCGTCGCCCGTCACGAGACGGCGGTCTCCCACCAGGCGTGGGGGTACGCCGAGACGTCGCCGACCGAATCGATGGCGGCCACCGTCGTCATCCCCGGTCCCGGCGACATGAACGCGATGAACGGGCTGAAAAACGCGCTCAACGACTGTACGCCGCTGCTCCACATCGCCGTGGAGACCGAACACGAGATCCGCGGCGGCGACGGCATCCACGAGACGCCGCCGGACACCTACGACAACGTCGTCAAGGAGAACATCCTCGTCGAGACCGCAGAGAGCGCGGTCGCGGAGGTAACTCGTGCGATCCGGATCGCCCGCGAGCAGCCGCAAGGTCCCGTTCGAGTCGGTATTCCGAAGGACGTCCTCGCGTCGGACGTCGAGCAGGCAGGGATCGAATCCGTCGCACCCGCCGAACCGGGCGAACCTCCGCTCGAGGAACTCGAGGAGGCGACCGAGCTTCTGAGCGGTGCCGACGCGCCGGTCGTCGTCGCCGGCGGCGGCGTTCGCCGTTCGGGCGCGTCCGAGGCGCTCGTCACCTTCGCCGAGCGGATCGACGCGCCGGTCGTCACGACGTACAAGGGGAAGGGAACGATCCCGGAGGATCACCCGCTGTCGGCGGGTGTCCTCTGTGGCGGCTCGAGCCCCGACGTTCTGGGCTGTCTCGCCGACGCCGACGCGGCGGTCGCGGTCGGCAGCGACCTCGACGCGGTCGGTACTCGCGCGTGGTCGGTCGAACTGCCGGAGGATCTCGTCCACGTGACGCTCGAACCCGACGACATCGGAACGGGCTACCCGGTCGCGGTCGGCATCGTCGCCGACGCCGAACGGACGCTGTCGGCGCTGACCGAACGCGTTCCTGACGCTGAAAACGACGGTCGGAGCCGAGCGCAGGCGGTTCGGGAGGCCGACACGGCGCGGTTCGAGGCGCTCGTCGACGAGCGCGATCCCGACGGCGCACCGACGTCGGTCGAGACCCTGCAGGCGATCCGCGCAGCTCTCCCACGGGAGACGGTGATCGCGGTCGACGCCGGCGGCTTCCGACTGTGGACGCTCGTCTCGTTCGAGGCGTACGGCCACGACTCCTACGTCAACCCTGGCTCGTGGGCGACGATGGGGACCAGCCTCCCGTCGGCGATGGGGGCCAAGCTCGCGAACCCCGAGAAGGACGTCGTCGCACTCTCCGGCGACGGCGGGTTGATGATGTGTGTCCACGAGATCCACACGCTCGCGAGCGAGGATATCGACGTGACGCTCGTCGTCCTGAACAACAGCGATTACGCGATCATCAGCGAAGAGGCCGAACGCTCTTACGGACTCGATCCGATCGCCTACGGCTGGGAGGAGGTCCCGCTGGATCTCGTCGCAATCGCGGAGGGGATGGGCGTTTCGGCGACCCGCATCGCCGACCTCGACGACGTAGAGCAGGCGCTCGACGAGGCACGCGAGAGTGACGGACCGTCCGTCGTCGAGATCTTCACCGATCCGCTGGAGCCGCAGGCCAGCGTGTGGATGCGCGACTAGGCGCGGTCGACGACGGCGCTACCGGTAAGTAACGCGTCGCCATCCCCCGATTCAGCGACGATAGATAGCTCGACCGTCGAGGCGTCGGTCGTCGTTACCTCGCTTTTCACGACGAGATCGGTTCCGGGCCACAGTTGCCCCGAAAAGCGCGTGGAGAACGATCGAACGGCGTCGAGGCCGTTCCACGCTCGGACCGGGATCGACGCGACGCCGGCGGTGAACATTCCCTGACCGAAGACGGCCCTGTTGCCCGCGGCGCGGGCGTACGGTTCGTCGTAGTGGATCGCGTTGAAATCCCCGCTCGCACCGGCGTAACGAACGAAGTCGATCCGTTGAACGTTCGAGACGGTCGCCGTCAGTCCGGTGTCGGTGTCGCCGGTGAGTTCGGCGCGGGCCGGCGGTCGCGTGCCGTCCGAGGGGATCCCCTCGTCGGATTCGTCACCGCTCGAACCGATCGCACCGGCGGTTTCGATCCTCGTGTTCTTCGAGGTGGCGACCAGCTCCCCGTCGCCGTCGGTGAACTCGGTTTCGAGGACGACGAACGTCATCTCGCCGCCCGACCGTCCGGACTTGCGGAAGACGTCGACGAGCGTCGTTTCGCCGGAGAGCGTGTCGCCGGCGTAGACGGGGCGTTCGAACTCGAAGGCCTGTTCGCCGTGCACGAGGTACCGGGAGTCGAGTCCGAAATCGAAGCCGAGGTTGCCGTCTATTCCGGGGGGTCGATAGCGCGGTAGATACGAACTCCGGAGAAACGTCGGTGGGGCCGGAACTCGGGGGTGGCCCGCGTTCTCGGCCGCCTCGCGATCGTAGTAGATCTCGGCCGGATCCTGGATCGCGCGGGCGAACTCGGCGATTTTCCCGCGTTCGACACGGAGGTTCTCGACGGTCTTGGCCGATTCGCCCTTCCGGGCCTGCATCGTTTCGAGATCGACGTCGGCCATCTCAGGCGACCATGACCGGCACTTCGGCGTCGAGGATGACGCTCTGTGCGACGCTGCCGAACAGTACCTTCCCGACCTTCGAGCGCTTCCGTGCGGCCATGACGACGGCGTCGATTTCGCCCTCGTTTGCGGCTTCGATGATCTCCTCGGCCGGTTCGCCGTGTCGCCGCTCGGTCGAAACGTCGATACCGTGCGCCTCGAGCGCCTCGACGGCCGCCTGGACCGATTCCGGATACTCGTCGGGGTCGTAGAACTCGTCGGATTTGATGTCCGCGCCCTCGTCGACGGCTTTGAACTTCTCGAAGACGTTGAGAACGGTCACCTCGACCTCCTCGTTTGCGTGCGGCAAGTTCGAAATAGCGGTTACTGCTCGCTTCCACCGCTGTTCGTCCACGTCGATCGGCAGGATGACTGAATACATCGTTCTGTGGAGATCCACAACCCCGTCTGATAAAAAACCGACCATGTACTGAACTTCCTCGCCCGCGGGACCGTTCGTTCGGCAACGCTTAAGCCGGTCGGCCCACCGGGTTCGGTGAACAGCAGATGACGTTCGACCGCCCAGATCGACCTGACACGGCAACGACTGACGGGCCGCAGACCGCACACGGTGAGTGACGATGCGGGTTCACGTTGCGGAGGAGACGACAGACGAGGAGGCGTCCGCGATCGCGGCGGCAGTTGCGGCCCACCTCGATCAGACGGTCGAAGTGTACGTCGGTGACGCCGAAACGCCGACCGTCACCGAGTCGTCCGGCACCGAATCGCCCCCCGACGACGACCTCGGACCGACCGACCGCGAGCGAGAACTGCTCGAGCAGATTGCCGACATCGAGCGCGGCGGCCCCGAGAAGTACCGCGAACGGCTCGGCGAGCAGGGGAAGCTGTTCGTACGCGATCGGTTGGAGCTGTGGTTCGGCGTGGAGGGGATCGGCTTCGAGGACGGCACGTTCGCCGCCTTCGACGCCGACGAGCGGCTCCCGGCCGACGGACTGCTCACCGGCGCGGCGACCTTCGAGGGGCGGAAGCTCCACTTCATGGCCAACGACTTCACGGTCAAGGCCGGATCGATGGCCGAACGCGGCGTCGAGAAGTTCCTCCGGATGCAGCAACGGGCGCTGAAGACCGGCCGTCCCGTGCTCTACCTGATGGACTCCTCGGGTGGCCGGATCGACCAGCAGTCCGGGTTCTTCGCCAACCGGGAGGGGATCGGGAAATACTACTACAACCATTCGATGCTCTCCGGTCGCGTCCCACAGATCTGCGTGCTCTACGGCCCGTGCATCGCCGGTGCCGCCTACACCCCCGTCTTCGCCGACTTCACGATCATGGTCGAGGGGATGTCCGCGATGGCGATCGCCTCCCCGCGGATGGTCGAGATGGTCACCGGCGAGACGATCGACATGCAGGAACTCGGCGGCGCCCGGATGCACGCGACGGAGTCGGGTAGCGCCGACCTCGTCGCTCGCGACGAGGAGCACGCCCGCGAGCTCGTCGCGGAACTGATCCAGTACCTCCCCGCGAACAGCGACGAGACCCCGCCGCGGATCGATCCGACCCCGCCCGCTCGCTCGCCGGACGGGATCGACTCGGTCGTCCCGCAGTCCCCGAACAAGGGGTACGACATGCGGGACGTCATAGAGCGGGTGGTCGATCGGGAGTCGTTCTTCGAACTCCAGCCCGACTACGGCGCCGAGATACTCACCGGATTCGCCCACGTCGACGGTCGAGTGATCGGCATCGTCGCCAACCAGCCGGCCCAGCGGGCGGGCGCGATCTTCCCCGACGCGGCAGAGAAGGCCGCGGGGTTCGTCTGGACGTGTGACGCCTACAACGTGCCGCTGCTCTATCTCTGCGATACGCCGGGGTTCATGGCCGGCTCCCAGGTGGAGAAGGAGGGGATCCTCGAGCAGGGAAAGAAGATGATCTACGCGACATCTGCCGCGACGGTGCCGAAGCAGTGCGTCGTCGTCCGGAAGGCCTACGGCGCGGGGATCTACGCGATGTCCGGCCCGGCGTACGATCCCGAGTCGACGATCGCGCTCCCCTCCGGCGAGATCGCGATAATGGGGCCGGAAGCGGCAGTCAACGCCGTCTACGCCAACCGACTCGCCGACATCGACGACGAGGAGGCACGCGCCGCCAAGGAGCGACAGCTCCGCGAGGAGTTCCGCGAACAGATCGACGTCCGGCGGATGGCGAGCGACGTCGTCATCGACGAGATCGTCCCGCCGTCCGCCCTCCGCGAGGAACTCGCGGAACGGTTCGCCTTCTACGCCGACGTCGAGAAGCAACGGCCGAGCAAGAAACACGGAACGGTGTTGTGAGGCGAGGCGGTCGCCCCCGACCGTACCTGTGGTTTGCGTTCGCATACCAGGAATTAAGTGGCCAGTTCCCACCATACGTTCATGGACTTCAGCGAGCCGTCCGAGGCGATACAGATACGGAAGGCGATAGACGAGTTCATCGAGCGGGAAGTCGCGCCGCTGGAACGCGAACACGACCGGTTTCTCGGCGAGGATTACGAGCGACACATCGTCGACGACGACCACCGGCAGGTGCCCGAATACCGAGATGTCGTGGCGGAGATACGGCAGAAATCCGCCGAAGCCGGCTTCTACGGGATGAGTATGCCCGTCGACGTCGGCGGCGGTGGCGTCGACGTCCTCACCCGATCGATCGTTGGAGAACACGTCTCGAACCGACCGCCGGGATTCCACTCGGCGATCCTCGGCGGTGCCGGCGGACCGACGCCGATCCTGCTGGCCTGCGACGAACGCCAGCGCGAGGAGTATCTCGACCCGTTGATGGAGGGGGAGATCACCACCTGCTTCGCGTTGACCGAACCGGATCACGGGAGTGACCCCCACTACATGGACACGACTGCCGAGCGGGACGGCGACGAGTGGGTGATCAACGGCGAGAAATACTGGATCACGAACGGTCCCTACGCCGACTTCGCGATGGTGTTCGCCCGAACGAGCGGCGACGACGGCGATTACGATGGAATCACCTGCTTTCTCGTCGACGAGGAGACGTCGGGTTACTCCGTCGACCGGATCCACCGAACGATGGGGTTGACTCCCGGCGACCAGTGTGCGCTCGCGTTCAACGACGTTCGCGTCGGGGACGAACAGGTCCTCGGGGAGGTCGATCGGGGGTTCCAGACGGCGATGGACTGGGTCGGCGGCGGCCGTATCAACATCGCCGCGACCGGGGTGGGGAAGGCCCAGTACCTGCTCGATAAAGCCACCGACTACGCCTCGAGCAGGGAGACGTTCGGAAAACCGATCGGCCACCGCCAGGGGATCTCCTTCCAGCTCGCCGACCTCGCGACCGAGGTCGAGCAGGTGCGGTGGCTCTACCGCTACGCCGCCTGGAAGCTGGACAACGGCGAACGTGCGCGCAAGGAGGAGTCGATGGCGAAGCTCCGCGGCGCCGAACTGTACAACGAGGCTGCGGACGTCGCGATGCAGGTCCACGGCGGCTCCGGCTTCATGAAGGACCTCCCGATCGAACGGGAGTATCGATCCGCTCGCGTCTTCCGAATCTTCGAGGGAACCGACGAGATACAGCGTCGAACGATCGCCCGGGAACTGATCTGATCCGATCGATTCAGACGATCCGGTTCTCCAGGGACTTCCCGGCGCGGTACCGCGCGTGGTTGCGCTCGATGAGTTCGACGCAGCGCCGCCAGTAGTGCGGCGTCGTCCCGGCCGTGTGCGGCGTCACGAGGACGTTGTCCATCCCCCACAGCGGCGACTCCTCCGGGAGCGGCTCGGTCTCGAAGACGTCGAGCGCTGCGCCGCCGAGTCGGCCGTCGTCGAGGGCGGTCACGAGCGCGGTCTCGTCGACGATCTCCCCGCGGGCGATGTTGACGAGGACGGCGTCGTCGGGAAGCGTCGCCACGGCGTCGGCATCGACGAGCCGTCGTGTCTCGTCGGTGAGCGGACAGGCGATCACGAGATAGTCGCTCCGCTCGAGTACCGTCTCCAGCTCTGCGGGCGGATAGACGGCGTCGAAGACCGCCGGTGCGGTCGAGGGATCCCGCTTGACGCCGAGGAGTTCGGGACCGAACGCCGTGCAGTAATCGGCGACCTTCGAGCCGATCGCTCCGGCGCCGACGATCCCGATCGTCCGGTCGCCGAGTTCACCGCCGCCGTACCGGTCCCACGTCCGCTCGTGTTGCTGTCTGACCGCGCGATCGAACCCCCGCTCGAAGTAGAGCAGGTAGCCGAGCACCTGCTGGCCGATCTGTGGCCCGTGGACGCCTGAGGCGTTCGTCAACGCGATTCCGCGGTCCGCGAGGGCGACCTCGTCGTACTGATCCGTCCCGGAGCTGAGCGCTTGTACCCATCTGAGATTCGGGGCCGATTCGACGGCGTCTCCCGGCGGCGTTCCGGTGACGAGTACCTCGGCATCTTCGAGCAACGACCGAAACTCCGATTCGTCGGACGCCGCGAGTATCTCGACGCCGCCCAAGCGCTCGCGAAGCTCGTCGGCGGCTGCCTCGGTTGACGTTCCGGGGAGGCGGTGTGCGAGGAGAACCGTCACGCGTCGCTGTCCTCTTCGAGTTTGAACTTCCGAACCTTCCCGCTCGCCGTCCGCGGGAGTTCGTCGATGAACTCGACCTCACGGGGGTGTTTGTACGCCGCGATGTTGTCGAGCACGTACTCGGTGATCTCCTCGGCGGTGACGTCCTCGCCGACCTCGACGCCCGGACGCGGGACGACGTACGCCTTCGGAACCTCGTTGCGACGCTCGTCGGGGATGCCGACGACGGCGGCCTCGGCGACGGCGTCGTGTTCGGTCAGGAGCTCTTCGACCTCGCTTGGGTAGACGTTGTAGCCCGCGGAGACGATCATGTGTTTCTTCCGGTCGACGATCTCGTAGTAGTTGTCATTGTCTCGCCGAGCGATGTCTCCCGTTCTGAAGTAGCCGTCTTCGGTGAACGCGTTCTCCGTCGCGTCGGACATTCCGTGATATCCCTTCATCACCTGTGGGCCGCGAACGAGCAACTCCCCCTCCTCACCGGGGGGAACTTCGGTTCCGTCGTCGCCGACGATCTTGCAGTCGGTCATCCGGAGCGGTTGTCCGATCGTTCCGTGCCGGAGTCCGAACGTCGACCCTGACTGGGTGTGCGTCGCCCCGTTCGTCTCCGTGAGGCCATACCCTTCGGCCATCTCGACGCCGGCCGTCTCCTCGAACTCCCGCTGGACTGACACCGACATCTTCGCCCCACCCTCGCCGGCGGTTTCGAGGCTGGTCAGGTCGTACTCGCCGAACGAGTCGCTCGTCACCATGTCGACGTACATCGCCGTCACGCCGACGTAGTGGGTGATCCCGGACTCTTCGATCGTTCGCATGCAGGCGTCGGCGTCCCAGTTCGCCGCACTCCGCAGGAAGACGCTGCCGCCGCGAACGAGCGGCTGCCACGCGGTGTGGGTGAATCCGGTGATGTGATACAGTGGGAGCCACACGAGGCTTCGGACCGCCTCGTCCTTGAGGGCGTGATCCTGGGAGAGAACCGCGTACGTCTGCGCGTGGAAGTTCCGGTGGGTGAGCTGGACGCCCTTCGGACGGCCGGTCGTCCCCGAGGTGTAGGGGAGCAGGGCGACGTCGTCGTCCGATCGCTCGCGGAACGTTCCATCGCCCCGTACGTCCTCGAAGTCGTGTCCGTCGCCGTCGGCACCGTCGACGACGATCAGCTCCGGATCGCGTCCGGTCTCCTCGAGGGCGGCTTGCAGGTGGTCCCGGAGAGCGCCGTGGGTCAGGACGACCGACGCGTCGGTATCCTCGAGCTGATAGGTGAGCTCCCGCTTTCGGTACTGGGGGTTGACCGGCGAGACGACGGCACCGGCCTTAAATGCCCCGAGCGCGGCGACGAGGTACTGTGGGCAGTTCGGGAGGTACTGCAGCAGCACGTCGTCGGGGTCGATCCCGAGGTCCGCGAGTCCTCCCGCGAACGCCGCCGACGCGGCTCTGAGCTCCTCGTGCGTCAGCGTTTGATCGTGGTATTCGATCGCCAGGGCGTCGCCGTGCAGGCGTGCGGTCTCGTCGTGAAGGGCTGCGACGTTCCCCGATTTGGCACGCTCGCTGACGTCTTCGAGATCCATGCGCCACGGTTCCGATGTTCATTATTAAACATTACTCCGGCTGTGGCAGTGTTTCTGTCTTATACAGCCGCTCGGAGCTACTCCCACTCCTCGCCGATCCCGCGAAGCGAGAACGGGCCGACCGGGAGGTTGTACCCCTCTTCGAGGGCGGTGTCGACCTGTTCCTCGGTGGCGATTCCGTCGCGGACGAGTCGTTCGGCCTCCCGCCGCATCGCGGCGTAACACCGATTGGCGACGAAGCCGTACGATCCCGGATCGTCCTCGATCGTGACGCCGGTCTTGTCGAGTTCGTCTATGAGCGCCTCGGCGCGCTCGAGGACCGCCTCGTCCGTCTCGGGGGCTCGAACGATCTCACACAGCGACATCACCGGCACGGGATTGAAAAAGTGCGTCACTGCCACCCGCGAGGGGTCCGAGACGGCGTTGGCGATCGACGCGACCGAGAAGCCGCTCGTGTTCGAGAACAGTGGCACCTCGTCGGTCACCGCGTCGAGCTCCCGGAACACCTGCCCCTTGATCGCGAGATCCTCCGTGACGGCTTCGATGACGAACTCGACGCCGTCAGTTGCGGTTTCGAGATCCGTCGTGAACGTCATCCGGTCGAGCGCCGCCGCTTTCTGCTCTTCGGTGAGATAGCCTCCGGCGACGGCGTCGTCGAGACCGTAATTTCCGGAGATTACCCGCTCGCGGGCCTCCTCGGCGAGCTGTTCGTCGAGCTCCCGGACGCGAACCTCGTAGCCGTTTCGCGCCAACACCTGTGCGATACCGCTACCCATGATGCCGCCGCCGACGACGGCTGCCGCTTTCGTAGCCATGGTATCATCCTACACAACCCCGGCCTTAGCTCTTGGCCCCGAACGGTAGTCGAGCGAGGGAACGCTAGGCGACGCTGACGAGGAGCGTCTCGGCCTCCTCGGCGAACTCCTCGGGGTCGGTCGCCAGCGCGTCGTTTTCGAGTAGTTCCTCGGAGTCTCCGGGAATACCGGTCGCTTCGAACGTATCCGTGATTCGTTCCGTCGGATAGGCCGCGCCGGCCACAAGGACGTTCTCGCCGTCGTGCCACACCGCGAGCTGCGCCTCGAGGACGACTGTTCCGGTGAGCGACTCGGTCGAGTTCTCGGGACGTTCGACCTCGCCGTCCATCTCGACACGGGCACTGTATCTGAGCCGCGTCGCCGTGTGGCCGCTCTCGATGTCGATCGATCCCGTCTCCTCGTGGCGAACGTCCTCGAGGCCGCTCTCGCGAAGCTCGGATCGGAAGGTTTCGTCGGCCGACGAGACGACCTCGGAGACGATCCGATCCCTGGCGATACCGAACGGAAGCCGATCGACGCCGGGACGGAGATCGATACGCGAGGCGAAAAACAACACCGCGGACGCGTCGGTACCGAACGTCTCCGAGAGCGCCGCAGCGACGTCGCTGCGTTCGTAGAGCACCGTGTGCTGGTGTGCTTCGAACGTTATCGGACCGGCGTCCGCCGCGAAGGCGAGTCCCTCCGTGCTGTCGAGGAGTTCCCACTCGTCGATGCGATCGGAGCCGATCACCGGTTCGCCGACGGCACCATCGCCGCCGAGACAGCCCGCGAGTCCGACAGCACCCGCGGCGGCCGTCGCCGCGAGCAGCTCCCGCCGTCCCATCCCACCGTTACCACGTGCGGATCTCATCGGCACCTGTTGGTGGCCCGTCAATAAATTCGTAGCGATCATCGCTATCGTCGCCGGCTTGAAGCGGTCTGACGTCGCCACAGTAGATATCCCGCCGTCGCCGTCAGTACTGCGAGCGCTCCGGCCGGGATCGCCGTGTCCTGCCACGACATCGTCGGTTCGGTTCTGACGACGATCGTTTCGGTCGCCGTGGCGCCGTACTCGTCTTCGATCGCGACGGTGATCGTCGTCTCGCCCTCCGGGAAGCTCCGCGTTATCGCTGTGCCGGCGACGGTTTCTGCCGGGAGTTCCCAGCGCACCGTCGTTTCCCCGACCTCGTTTTCGACGATCGCCCGGAGCGTCACGAGCTCGCCAGCGAAGATTCGACCCGGTCGGTCCACGGAGAGCCGCGGGACGTCGTTGACGATCAGTTCCCGCGTCGTCGCGTTCGTCGCGCCGTGCTCGTCAGCCACCGTCAGCTGAACCACTCGTGCGCCGGGATCGTCGAACTCGGTCTCGATGCGCTCCCCGGTGGCGTCCGTCTCCCCGTCGCCCGAGAAATCCCACTCGTAACTGAGATCCGTCCCGTCCGGATCGAAGGAGTCACTGGCGTCGAGCCGAACCGTCTCGTTCACCGCTGGCACCGTCGGTTCGACCGTAAACCGCACGACAGGGCGTCTGGTAACTCGGTAGCTGTGGTTCGCCGTCGACGTGGCTCCATCCGCGTCGGTTACTCGAAGGGTGACAGTGTGGTTACCGCCCGGCTGGGAACGTTCGACGCGCTCGCCGGTCCGATCGAAGTGTCCGTCGCCGGAGGTGTCCCACTCGTAGCTGACGATCTCGCTGTCGCCCTTCGTCGTCGCGCCGCCGTCGAGAACGAACGTGTCGTTCTCGGTCGGTGCGGACGGCTCGGTGCGGATGGCGGCGGTCGGTCCCTCGACCGTCGGCACGCCAAACCCGGCTGCCGGATCGTACCCCTCTGTCGCGTGACGCCCCTCGGTGACGTCGAACCGTTCCGCGCGGGTTCGGAGCGCCGCGCGGACGTCGCTTCGGTCCGGCGGATCGGGGCCGCTGAGGACTTTCGCCGTCAACCCGCCGACGTGGGGAGTGGCCATGGAGGTCCCGGACTTGCGCTCGTAGCCGCCGCCGGGAACGGGCGAGAGCACGCGGACGCCCGGCGCGGAGAGTTCGAGGTACCGCTCGCCTTCGCGGAACGATCCCTCGACGCCGCGCGAGGAGAAATCCGGTACGCGGTAGTTGTTCGGCTCGACGGTGCGCTCGTCGCGTGGCCCGACTGCTCCGACGGCGATCACGCGGCCGTCGGCAGCCGGGTAGAGTATCGATCCGAGCTCCGGTCCGTCGTTGCCCGCGGCGGCGACGACGATCACGCCGCGGCTGGTCGCGTACCGGATCGAGTCGGCGAGCCGCGACTCGTTCTCACCGCCGAGACTCAGCACGGCGACGTCGGCCTCCTCGTCGGCGGCGGCGCGGATCGCTCGTGAGAGCGCGCTCGTCTCACACCGTCCCTCGTCGTCGCACGCTTTGAACGCGTAGATCTCCGCCTCGGGGGCGACGCCGTAGATTCCTGTTCCGTCGGGGCCGCCGTCGGCGGCGACCGTTCCCGCGACGTGGGTTCCGTGCCCCTCGTCGTCCCGACAGCGGTTTCGAACCGCCTGACCGGTGAAGTCGCGGCACAGCGCTATCCGGTCCCGGAGATCTGGATGGTCCCGGTCGACGCCCGTGTCGATCACGGCGACCGAGACGTTGTCGCCGCCGCTCGGCCGCTCGAGGTCCTCGTTGCCGTAGATCGTCCGAACGCCGTACGGCACCTGCTCGGCGGGACTGCTCTGCTGAATATCGACCGTTTCGTTGGACGTCGTCGCCGGTTCCGCCACGGCGCCTCCCGAAAGGACGACCACCGCGAGCAGCGCAAGGCCGACTAGCGGTGCGGCGCGCCGTAGACGCATACGTCCGGTGCTCGACCGCGCGCGACATATAGCCCTCGACCTTGCTCGGCAGGAACAAGCGAAAATTGCCTCAATATGGGGCCCACAAAATATATATGGACGTTTTTCGGGATCGTGTCGGCTCGAACCAGACGCATTACTTAAATAATGCGGTGTTTTCGGTCTCCGGCTGCAAAGACTTTATATGGTGATTAGCCAAACCATATAAGCATAATGCCAGGGCCAACCCGCCAGCGAGAGCGCACTACCGAGTCCGAGACGGAGAGCGAAGAGGAAACTGGCTGTCCGGAGTGCGAGTCCGACTCGCTGGTTCGGAGTTCCGACGGGGGTGAGCTCGTCTGCGACGACTGCGGACTCGTCATCGAGGACGAACACATCGATCGGGGACCGGAGTGGCGCGCGTTCAACCACTCCGAGCGGCAGTCGAAATCCCGCGTCGGCGCCCCCACCACCCAGACGATGCACGACAAGGGGCTGACGACGCAGATCGACTGGAAAGACAAAGACGCCTACGGTCGCTCGATCTCCTCGGAGAAACGCTCCCAGATGCACCGCCTCCGCAAGTGGCAAGAGCGCATCCGCACGAAAGACGCCGGCGAACGCAACCTCCAGTTCGCAC
>SKTU01000136.1 GCA_007122455.1 Haloarculaceae archaeon
CCGCCCGAACCCATACGATTCTGTGAACGGACGTGACGGACGACCCGTATACGCTCGACTGATCGAATCCTGAAAGACGAACGAAGCGACTCTTTTCCCGTCTCGCCCCCCGCCCGAACCCACCGTTATTACCCGTACGGGAGACGAACGCAACATCACTGAGTGGAGTGCTGCCGGCAAACCCGTCGGCGTTTCGACTCCGAACCGCCCATGTCCGACTCACCGCCCGCCACGGATCGAGCTGATTCGTCGCCGTCTGACGGCGCAGACGCAGCCGGCGGTTCGAGCGGCCCCACGGATCCCGACGAGCGGATCGTCAGCCTCGACGCGCTCCGCGGCTTCGCCCTGCTCGGGATCCTCGTGATCAACGTCCAGTTCTTCGGGATGCCGATGATCGCCGCCGTCTTTCCGCCGGGATTCGGCGATTTCACCGGCTGGAACTACCTCGCCTGGCTCGTCGGCCACGTCCTCTTCGAGGGGAAGTTCGTGACGCTTTTCACGCTCATGTTCGGCGCGGGAATCGTGCTGTTCACCGCCGGCAAGGAGCGCCGCGGGGAGCCCGCACTCCGGCTGCATTACCGGCGGACGCTCTGGCTGCTCGCGATCGGTCTGGGACACGCCCACCTGCTGTGGTACGGCGACATCCTCGTCGTCTACGCGCTCTGTGGGCTGGCGGCCGTCTTCGCGAGACAGTGGTCACCCCGACAGCTGCTCACGGTGGGGCTCGTGCTGTTCGCGGTGCCGTCGCTGCTGTACGTCTCGGCCGGAGCGTTCCTCGTCGATTCCGCGGGAGAGGAGGAAGCGACCGATATTCTCGCGGGGCTCGGCGACACCGAAGCCGAGATCGACGCCTATCGCGGCGGGTGGACCGACCAGATGGAACACCGGAGCCCCACGGCGTTCGAGCTGCAGACGGTCGGCTTCGCCTCCGAGACGGGGTGGCGGATCGGCGGGCTCATGCTCGTCGGGATGGCACTTTTCAAGCTCGGCGTGCTCTCGAACCGGCGCTCGAAGCAGTTCTACCGCCGACTCCTCCTCGTCGGCGGAGCTGTGGGGCTGGCGCTGGTTCTCGCCGGCGTCTGGTACAACGAACGCGTCGGCTGGAACGCGACTCGAGTGCTGCTCTTCGGGTCCCAGTTCAACTACTGGGGGAGCCTCCCGCTGGCCGGCGCCTACGTCGCCGCCGTCATGCTGTGGTGTCGACGCCGGGCCGGCGGCGTCGTCACGAACGCACTCGCCGCCGTCGGCCGAACCGCGTTCAGCAACTACCTCCTGCAGACGGTGCTGGCGACCTCGATATTCTACGGCCACGGGCTGGGGCTGTTCGGGAGCCTCAACCGTGTCGAACTGCTCGGCGTCGTCGTGGTTATCTGGGCGATTCAGATCCCGCTGTCGGTCGCGTGGCTGCGCCGGTTCCGGTTCGGACCGCTCGAGTGGCTCTGGCGGACGCTGACCTACGGGGAGCGACAGCCGATACGAGCGGAGTAAAGCGACCGTCGACCAGCGTGTCCGTTCACCGCAGCAGCGGCGACCGCACGTCGGTCACCGGAGCACTATTTATCGGTCGCGAGCCATGCGACCGCATGGCTCGTATTCAGTACGTCGATCCGGAGGAGTTGCCCGAAGAGAAACGCGAGTTGCTCGATACGCTCTCCGAACAGGATGGAGAGACCGAGGAGCGCGCTCACTCACTCGAAGGGGGTACCCTGAACGTCTACCGGGCGCTCGGCAACAACGTCGAGCTGCTGGAGGCGTTTCGGGAGTTCGGCGGCGCCGCGTGGCGCGGCGGCGAGCTCACGCCCCACGAACGGGAGACGATCATCCTGACCGTCGCCCGCGAGACCGACTCGGCCTACGAGTTCCACCAGCACGTCCGGGTCGCCCTCGACGAGGGGCTCGCCCCCGAAACGATCCGGGCGATATCGGCCAACGATCACGAGGCGCTCGACGACGAGACGGCGCTGCTCGTCGACTACGTCCGCGCCTACGTGAACGGGGCGGTAGACGACGAGCTCCACGAGCGCCTCGCGGCGGCCTACGACGAGGCGACGATCGTCGCGATCGGGATGCTCGCCGGCGCGTATCTCGGGCTCGCTCGTCAGCTCGACGCCTACGCGATCGAGACGGAGGTCGAGTTCGTCGGCTGGCAGCTGGAGAACCTGTAGTCGGGGCGCCGCCCGCTACTCGGAGCCGTCGCGCGTCTCCTCGAGCGCCGACTGCACCGCCGCCACGAGCTCGTCTCGTCGCCCCGTAATCTCGTCCGGCGAGCGCTCGTAGGTGAAGAACCCCTCGCCAGTCCCGATCCCCGTTCGCCCGTCGGCGACGCGCTCCGTCAGCTCCGGCCCCGGTTCGTCGGCGTCGGACAGCTCCGGATAGAGATCCCGAGCGATCGTCTCGGCGAGCTCCAGACCGGCGATGTCCATCGTCTCCAGCGGGCCAATAGCCGACGTCCGTACCGCGTAGCCGTCGCGAATCGCCCGGTTGATGTCGTCCAGTGAGGCGACGCCGGCTTCCGCGAGGTGGAGACACTCCCGAACGACCGCGAACTGGACCCGGTTCCAGACGAAGCCGGGGACGTCCCGTTCGACGCGGATCGGATCCCGATCGACCGCCTCCAGCAGCTCTGCGAGCCGATCGACGGTCCGGTCGGCCGTCGCCTCGCCGCGGATGATTTCGACCGGTTCGAGCAGATACGGCGGGAACCACCAGTGGCAGCCGACGATCCGATCGGCCGCATCCGGCGTCGCCTCGGCGATGTCGGTGATCGGGATTCCCGAGGTGTTCGACGCGAGGACGGCGTCGTCGTCGGCCGCGGCGACGAGTCGCTCGAAGAGCGCCCGCTTCGCGTCGAGATCCTCGGAGATGGATTCGACGACGAGACCTGCGCCGGCGACCGCGTCGAGATCTAGCGTCGTTTCGATCCGTCCCAGAACCGTCTCCGGTGGCTCCTCGAGCCGACCGCGTTCGGAGAGAAACGACGCCGCCTCGCTCATTCGGTCGTTCGCGCGGTCGAGGTTCGACTGCCGGTGATCGAGGAGCGTCACGTCGCGCCCGTGGGCGGCGAACTGAACCGCCAGCCCGTGGCCCATGTCGCCGGCGCCGACGAGCGCGATACGCTGTATGCTGTCGATGGACATTGCTACCAGTAGTGTATCGACCGGGAAAAAGCTACGTCGCTACGCGAGCGACTCGACGAGTTCGATCGCGTAGCCGTCCGGCCCCTCGATGAAGGCGATCCGGACGTCCTCGTCGTCGACCGTCGTCGGTTCCTTGATCACCGCACAGCCGGTCTGTTCGACGACACGCTCGAACACCTCGTCGGTGTCGTCGACCCCGACCGCGACGTGGTCGAACGCCGATCGATCCGGCCGTGGTGTCTCGTGATCCGGCGCGTACCGCAACTGGATGTCCCCGTGTTCGCCGCCGACGAAGACGTTCTCGATCCCGTTGAGGGTGAACGTCCGCGTCACTTCCAGCCCGAGCGCGTCGACGAAGTACGACTGCGCGTCCTCGAGATCCGATACCCATATCGCCGCGTGGATGACGTCCATATCTCGAGGACACCGCGAATCGCCTTAAATCCGCGTTCCGGTCGTCGACGGACGTTTATTACCGTCGCTCGCGAACGGGGGTCATGAACTCGACCGACGAGTGGTACGACGTCGAGGCGATCGGTGACGGCAGCTACCGGATCGCCGAAGGGGTGATCTTCGGCAGCTACCTGCTCGTCGGCGACGAGCGCGCCCTGCTGATCGATTCGGGCGCCGGCGTCGGCGACCTCCGCGGGCTGATCGACGGACTGGTCGACGTCCCGGTGACGCTGCTCGCCAGCCACGCCCACTGGGATCACGTCGGGAACGCGGCTCAGTTCGACGACGTGGTCGCCGACGAACGCGAGCGGGACGGCGACCGACTCGTTCCCAGCGGGCTGGCGTACGGTCCCGCCGACTGGGTCGCCGACTGGGAGGCCGCCGGGAACTCGTTCCCGGACGGCTTCGATCCTCGGACGTTCGACGTCGAACCGACGACCGGCGTCGGAACCGTCTCACCTGGGGAGACGATCGATATCGGCGGGCGGGAGCTGGAGCTGTTCCACGTTCCGGGTCACTCCCCTGGACAGCTCGCGGTACTCGATCGCGAGGCGGCGGTGCTGTACGGCGCCGACGTCGTCCACAACGGACACGGGCTCTACGTCCACTTCGAGGGATGCGACGTTCGCGACTACGTCAACACGTTCGATCGGTTGATCGAGCTCCGGGATGACGGCGGCTTCGAGACGCTGTATCTCTCCCACGCGAGAGCGCTGGCCGGCGACGACCTGTCGCTCCTGGAAGCGTTCCGCGACGGCCTCGAAGCGGCCCTCGACGGCGAACTCGACTACGAGCTGATAGACGAGGGGGTCCCCGTGAGGGAGTACGAGATCGCGGGAAAGACGGTGCTCACGAAGCCCGACATCGGATAGGGTCTCGGCGCCTACAGCGCCTCGGCGATCCCCTCGGCCCAGGCGAGGAGCCGCTCGTCCTCGCCGAACCGGCCGACGCACTGCAGACCGATCGGTAACCCGCCGATCCGGTCGGCGGGAACGGTGACCGCCGGTACGCCCTGATACGTCCACGGGAAGTTCATCACCATGTCGCCGGTGTCGGAGATGCCCTCCGGCGCCGGCCCCGGCGTCGCCGGGCAGATCCACAGGTCGATGCCGGCGTCGTCCATCCGCTCGTCGAGTCGCTCCCGGAGCGGCTCGGCGTACGCCCGTCCGGCGATCAACGCACCGGTTGTCACGTCACGGCCGGAGTCGATCTGTTCGGCCGTCGGCGCCCGGTAGAACGATCGGTACTCCTCGAACATCCCCTCCAGTGCGAGCGCAAACTCGGCGGAGATCACGTCCCTGAAGCGCTTTTCGACCGTCTCGAACGCCTCGAAGGCGGCGACGCGGCGCACGTCGTAGCCGGCGTCGGCGAGCCGGTCGGCCTGGTCGTCGAGCGCTTCGCGAGCCGGCTCGGAGGCCCGCTGCAGATACGGCCCCTCGGGGATCCCGAGCACCGGTCGGTCGTCTGGCGCGTCCGGCGTCCACCGTTCGCAGAGGACAGACGCCGCGAGCGCCGCGCTCTCGACGTCGGCGGTGAACGTCCCGACGTGGTCGAGCGACTCGGCGTGCGTGATCACCCCTTCGGTCGGTATCCGCCCGATCGTGGGTTTGAAACCGACGATGCCGCAGAATCCGGCGGGGCGGATCACCGAACCGCCGGTCTGCGTCCCGAGCGCGAGCGGCACCATACCGGCGGCGACGGCCGCCGCCGAACCGGAGGAGGAGCCGCCGGGCGTGTGGTCGAGATCGTGCGGGTTGCGGGTGTGTCCCGGCGCCTGACCGGCGAACTCCGTCGTGACCGTCTTGCCGGCGACGGTCGCGCCGGCTCCTTCGAGCGCTCGCACGACCGTCGCCTCCGGTCCCGCGAACAGCTCCGGCGGCACCGCCGATCCGGCCTTCGTTTCGAACCCCTCGACGTGGATGATATCCTTGATTCCGACCGGGACGCCGAACAGCGGCGGTCGATCGTCCTCACTGGAGTGGGTCGCGCGACGCGCTTCGGCGGCGCTCGTGAGCCTCCCGCGACGATCCGGCTCGTCGAGAAACGCCCCGATCGCGTCGTCGTCGGCCTCGATGCGATCACAGATCGACGCCGCGAATTCGATGGGGTCGCGGTCTCCCGTCCGAAGCGACTCGGCGACCGCCGACAGTGAGAGCGGGTCAGTGGGCATACCCCTTCATTCCGCGGCCGGAACATAAAGACGCGGCCGGTTAGTGGGGAAGAAGCGTCGCGCGAGTTACCTCGCGACCCTCCGAGGCCGCGAGCGCCTCGTCGACGTCGACGAGGTCGAACTCCGCGTCGATGAGATCCTCGTAGGGGTAATCGTCGACGTTCGCCGCGAGGAACTCCAGCGCCCGCGAGAGATACCACGGATCGTACCGGACGACGGACGTGATGTCGATCGACTTCCGCGTGAGCAGTCCTGGATCGAACTCCGTGAGGTGGCCGGGGCTGACGTTCCCCATCTCCAGATACCGACCGCCCTTCCGGACGAGGTGGATCCCCTCGGCGAAGGCGTCCGGGACGCCGGCGACCTCGACTGCGAGGTCCGCACCGACGCCGCCGGTGAGCGCTGCGACGCGTTCCTCGCGGGCCTCGACGGTGTCGTACTCCCGGAAGTCGACGACGTGATCCACGCCGAACTGCTCGGCCCGTTCGATCCGGCCGTCGACGCCCTCGACGACGATCGTCTCGGCACCCTGCTCGTTGGCGTAGGCGATCGTGTTCAGACCGAGCCCGCCGGCACCCTGTACGACGACGGTGTCGTCGTAGTCGACGCCGGTCTGATCGAGTCCGAACATGATCTGGGAGAGCGCACAGTTCGCGCCCGCCGCGATTCCGGGATCGAGCCCCTCGGGCACCTTGTAGAAGTACTGGTCGGGGTGGATGAAGTAGTGCGTCGCGAACGTGCCGTGGAAATGCGGCGGCTCCTCCGGGGGCTTCGACCAGTTCTCGTAGGCGTTCTCACAGAGGTGGAACTGTCCCGCCTGACACGGCGCGCACCGTCGGCAGGTGACGAAGTACGCCGGCGCGACCAGATCCCCCGGCTCGATCGGGGTGCCGGCGTAGTCCGTCTCGACGCCCTCGCCGAGCTCGTCGACGCGGCAGAGCGCCTCGTGACCGAGGACGCCGTTTTTCACTTCGGGGTGGTGACCGCGCCAGATGTGCAGTTCCGAGCCGCAAACGTTCGCCCGCTCTATCTCCGTCAGTACCGCACCGGGCTCCGGTGGTGGAACCTCGTACTCGCGGAGTTCGATCCGTTCGGGCTCCGCCAGATACGCGAGCGTTCCCGTGTCGCCTGATGGCATACCACATCCAACGCGGAGCATCCCCTTAATAACCCCGACGCAAACGTTTCAACCGGGGCTCGCCAAGCCCAGCGCATGCTAGCAAACGGCGTTACGCTCGGGAGCCGAGACCGATCGGAGCTGATCGAATACGCGACGCTCGCCGAATCGCAGGGACTCGAATCGATCTGGCTCGGCGAGTCGTGGGGAGCGGCCGCGGTTCCGACCATCACGCAGTTACTCGACCGAACCGACGCGATCGACGTCTGCGCGGGGATCTTCAACATATACGCCCGGACGCCGGCGCTCGTCGCGATGACGGCGAACACGCTCGCGGAGATCGGCGACGGGCGGTTCCGGCTCGGCCTCGGCGCGAGCGGTCCGGCCGTCATCGAGAACTTCCACGGCGTCGAGTTCGACCGCCCGCTCCGACGCACCCGCGAGTACGTCGAGATCGTCCGCGCATTTCTGGCCGGCGAGCGGGTGGAGTACGACGGCGAACTGTTCGATCTCTCCGGGTTCGCCCTCGACGTGGAGAGAACCCACGACTGTCCGATATACGTCGCCGCGATGGGTGAGACGAACCGGCAGCTCACCGGCGAGTTCGCCGACGGCTGGATGCCGCTTCTGGTGCCGAGTACCGCCATCGACGACGCGCTGGAGGCGGTCGAGCGCGGCGCCGAACGGGGCGACCGCTCGCTCGAGGAGATAGACGTGGCCCCGTGGGTTCCCACCTGCGTCTCCGAGCGCGATCCCGCCGCCGCACGCGAACACGTCCGCTCTTTGATCGCCTTCTACGTCGGCGCGATGGGCGATTACTACGCCAACGCCGCGACCGCCTTCGGCTTCGGCGAGGAAGCCGACGCCGTTCAGGCGGGGTGGAAAGAGAACAAACAGGCCGGTGCCGAGGCTGCGGTCACCGACGAGATGGTGTCGGCGTTCGGGGCCGCCGGCACGCCGGCGGAGGCCGCCGCGAGCTTCGAGCGGTTCGTGGAGGCCGGCGCCGACTCGCCGATCGCGTACGTGCCGACGCGCTGGGCGGGCGAGGAGCTGAGTCGGGAGACGATCAGCCACCTGTAGTTCCGACGCCGACTCCTACACCGGCTCCGGCGGCTCCTCCTGGGCGGCGACGACGGCGTCCCGGAACTCGTCCGGGACGCGAATCGGACCCTCCTCGTCGACGGCGACGTGGGTTACCGATCCCTCGACGATCAGCGTCTCGTCGGCGGGGCGGCGACACTCGTACTCGAACTCGATACTGGAGTTGTGGATGGCGGAGACCCGCATCGAGTTGATGAGCCGGTCGCGGAACGTCGCCTGTGCCCGGTAGTCGATCTCGACGTTGACCACGTGGACGTCCCACGCCTGCTCGCGGAGCTGGTCGTACGGAAACCCGATCGCCTCCATGTACTCGGTGAACGTCTCGTCCTGGTAGGTGACGTAGTTGCCGTAGAAGACGATCCCCTGTGCGTCCGTCTCCTCGAAGCGCACCCGGTTTTCGAACACCTCTAGCATACGAAACGCGCCGTCCCGGGACGGAATAAAGCTATCTCGACGACGACTCGCCGTACGTTTCGACCATCGTCTCCTCGAGGATCCCGCCGGGATCGAGCACGATGTAGACGACGACGAACGGCTCCCGCGGGGCGAGTATCCAGACGGAAAACGGCGGCTCGGCGGACTCGGCCGTGCGGGCGACGAGCGGCTCGAGCGGCGTCTCGCCGTCGCGAAACTCCGAGAAGAGATCCCGCTGACCGGGCTGGGAGGCGAACGTGTAGACGACGCCGTTCGGCTCGTTGTCCGTGCTGTACGTCACCCGCGAGTTCATCCCCTCGCCGGCCGAGCGCGCCTCCTCGAAGCAGGCCTGTGCGGCCTGAAACACCGGCTCGTCGGTGCGGACGAACCGGAACCGCGTCGGCTCGCGGATCGTGCAGTCGACGATCGCCGGCGTCCCGTCCCACCGAAGTGTCGCCTCGATCAGATTGCCGACCGCCAGATCGGCGCCGGCCGACGACGCCGGCACGTACGTCGGATCGGCCGACTCGACCTCGAGGAGCAACCACTCGTCGTCGCTCCGGCCAGCCAGCACGCGGAACGTCCCCTCCGTGATCGGTTGCATCGGACGACCCTTCGATCCCCGCACGTATAAGCGACCGAGGCGAGCTCACCGCCACGGCGCGAGCGCGCGCAGTTGCTCGGTCGAGAACAGCGACGTCGGGCGATCCATGTGGACGCCGATCTCCCCGGAGAAGAGAGCCATGCCGAGCCGCTGAATCGGGCGCGGAACTCCGTAACCCGCCCGAACGAGCGCGCCGAGCCGGATGTCCGCGGCAAGCTCGTCGCGCCAGGCGTGTTCGTAGCGCTGGAGCGTCGACGGGCGATCGGGGTCGATCTCCCGGGCGGCGACGTCGGCCGCGCGCATCCCGTAGAGGATTCCGCCGCCGGTGAACGGCTTCGTCTGGCCGGCAGCGTCACCGACGAGGAACGTCCGCTTGCTCGCGGTTCGGTCGGCCGGGCCGATCGGGATCGCCCCCGAGCACCGTTCGTCGATCGTCGCCCCGTAGTCGTCGGTGAACTCGGCGAACCGCCCCGGTGCGTCGTCGCCCGGCCGGACCGCGAGGCCGTACTCGACGCCGGCCTGCCCTCTAGGGATCCGCCACGCGAAGAAGCCGGGAATCGTCAGATGGACGTCGACGAAGTCGTCGTCGTCCGGCTCGAAATCGAAACCGAGCACGCCGTGCAGCAGTTCGTCGGGATCGGGAAGGCCGACGGCGCTCCGAACCCGCGATCGAGGACCGTCCGCGCCGGCGACGACCTTCGCCCCGAACCGCTCGACGCCGCCGGCTCCCGACGCCGTGACGACGACCCGGTCAGGTCGCTCGTCGACGTCGGTGACCGTGTAACCGGTCCGAACGTCCGCACCGGCCTCGCGGGCGGCGTCGGCGAGCGCCCGGTCGAGACCGACCCGGTCGATCGCGTTCGACACCGGCTCGTCTTTATAAAAAAGGTAGGCGTCGCTTCCGGGGCCGTCGAGGTGAAATCGGGCGCCGTAGACGTCGTTCTGGAACAGCGCGTCGCGAGCCGACGACGGGACGAACTCCCAGACGTCGAGACTCACGTGACCGGAACAGGCGAGCGGGCGACCGATCTCGCCCTTCTCGAGGACGAGAACGTCGCGCCCTCGCTCGGCGGCGCTGCGGGCGAATCGGGAACCGGCCGGGCCGGCACCGACGACGACGACGTCGTACATGCTCGAAGGGGCGCGTCCCGCGAGGAAATATCCACCGTTCAGGCGATCGCCAGTCCGCGAGGCGTCTGTGAGAGGAGCGATTCGTCCCACGGCAGTCCCGAATCGCGCCACGTCCGACCGCCGTCCGTCGATGTGAACAGCCCCCGGTTCGTGAGCGCGTAGAACCGACCCTCGGAGTCGACCTCGAGGACGGCGCGGGCGAGTCCGTCGGGGCCGGGGAGACCGTCCATGCTCCGCTGCCACCCGTCCGACGTTCGCCGGTAGACGTAGGATGTCGCGTCGGGCGGCGAGTGGGCCGCCCGAGCCCCGCTCGCGCTCGAGACGACGACCGCATCCGGATCGTCCGGATCGACCGCGACGCTCCAGCAGTAGCGGTGGTCGAGCCCCTCCTGCGGGTACGACCACGTCTCGCCGCCGTCGGTCGATTCCGCGTATCCGTCCCCCGCAGCGGTGTACACCCGCCCCGGTGCCGCCGAATGGGTCGCGAGCGTGTGGTTGTCGATGCGTGCGCCCTCGGGGCGATCCCGCCACGTCTCGCCGCCGTCGTCGGTGCGAACGAACGCTCCGGCCTCGATGCCGACGTAGAGCCGGTCGGGGTCGCGGGGATCCGGCTCGATCCACCGGACGTGGTGGGTCTCCGGACGCGGCGGGAAATACCACTCCTCGGCGGACGGGAGTTCGGCGATACCCGGACGCGGCTCCCACATCTCGCCGCCGTCGGTCGATCGGTAGACTGCGCTCGGCTCGGTACCGGCCCAGACGAGAGACGGATCCCCGGGATCGACGGCGAGCGCCATCACGGCGTCGGCGTCGAGGACGTCGCGTCCGACTCGCTCGAACGTCTCTCCGCCGTCGGTCGATCGGAAGAGCCCGGCGTCGAAGCTGCCGACGAACAGCCGCTCGGGTACGTCGGGGTGGGCGGCGACGCACTCGAGGTCGTGCCCGTCCAGCCGGCAGGTCCCACTGTTGCCGACGAGCAGCGCGTCCGCCATGGCTACGTAGATCGTCGTCATGCGTTACCATACTACACGAGACGTATAAACGGCTTTCACTCAGGCCGAATCGTCGTCGTCGTCGGATCGCAGCACGCCGCTGACCCCCGGGAGCACCGTCGCGAGCTTGGCGACCCAGCCGAGCTTGAAGAGACCGATCTGCGAGAGGATGCCGAGAACGAACAGCGCGGCGAAGAGCGGCAGTTCGACGCCGGCGACGGGTGTCGTTCCGAACGGTTCGAAGAGGATGGCCTCGATCGCGAGTTCGTCGCGGACCGCCTGGATGTTCGCGAGTGTCACCGACCCGGAGGCCAGCGCCGCCCCGACGAAGGCAGTGATGAAGATCAGCGCGAACTTCGTGAACGTGAAGCCGAGGACGCTGCCGACGATCCCGCCGACGATCATGCCGACGTAGCGAAGCCACCCCTCTCCGAGCAGCTCGATGCCGACCTCGAGACCGATGAACGCGCCGACGACGAAGGCGGGGATCGCGGTCGCGAACGACAGCGCGACGTAGGAAAGTCCGGCTCCGAGCAAGCCGCCAACCACGACGGCGACCGCCAGCCCGACGAGGCCTTCGGCACCAAACGCGCCGAGCAGTTGTGGCGCGAGGACGTAGCCGCCGCCGGCGCCGATGAGGAAGCCGAGGAACGCCACCGCGTAGATCGACAGCGCGGCGCCGGCGAACAGGAGCACCAGGCCGCCGAGCATCAAGCCGATATCGACGAGCACCATACGGTCCGTCTCGACGAGCGTACCCTTAAAAACAGGGGACGGATCGGCGGCTTACTCGAGAGCGGCCTCGACGAGACCACGCCCCGCGTCGAGAACCGCTTCGAGCCGCTCCGGATCGGAAGACTCGGCGTTCACCCGGAGCTTCGGTTCGGTCCCGCTCGGACGGATCAGCAGCCACGAGCCGTCCTCGAGAAGCAGTTTGAACCCGTCGAGGGTGACGATCCGGTCGACCGCAACGCCCGCAACCGAATCCGGGATCTCCCCCTCGAGCGCCGAGATCGCCTCCGCCTTCCAATCGGTCGGACAGTCGACACTCGTCTTCCCCGCGTAGATGCGGCCGTGTCGGTCGACGATCCGATCGAGGCGGTCGTCGATCGGCTCCGCGGCACACATCGCCGCACTCAACAGCGCGAGCAGCACGCCGTCCTTCTGTCGAACGTTGCCGCGAACCGTGAAGCCACCGGACTCCTCGCCGCCGATCAGGGCGTCGTGGCGCTCCATCGCGTCGGCGACCCACTTGAAGCCGACCGGCACCTCGTGGACGAGTTCGCCGTGGGCGTCGGCGATCCGGTCGATCAGGAAGGTCGTCGAGACGGTTCGGACCGCCGAGCCGGACGCCCCACCGTCAGTCAACAGCGCCTCGTACAGTGCGGCGAAGAGCAGGTTCTCGTTGAGATAGCCGCGCTCCGGCGTACAGACGGCGATTCGGTCGGCGTCGCCGTCGTTCGCGACGCCGAGGTCGGCGTCGTGCTCGGCGACCGCCGCTTCGAGGCCGCCGAGGTTTTCGGCGCTCGGCTCCGGCGCCGTGCCGCCGAACGTCGGATCGAGCTCACAGCGTCGCCGGACGACCTCCGCGCCGGCCGCCTCGAGCAGCGCGTCGGTGACGCCGCGTCCGCTCCCGTGAATCGCGTCGTAGACGACCGTCATTCCCGACAGATCCGGTTCGAAGTAGTCGGCGGTGAGTCTCCGGACGTGGGCCGTGTGCGCCGCCACCGGATCGAACCGCTCGATCCGGCCGTGTTCGTCGGCGGGCAGCGACTCCGGTCGCGCGAGGTTCGCCTCGATCGCCTCGGTTATCTCGGGCATCGCCGGCGCGCCGCTGTCGGGGATGAACTTCACGCCGTTGTACTCCGGCGGATTGTGCGAGGCCGTGATGACGATCGCGCCCGCCAGCTCCCGCTCGACGATCGCGTGTGAGATTGCCGGAGTCGGGCAGTCCCGCTCGGCGAGCAGCACGTCGAGACCGTTCGCCGCGAGCACCGACGCCGCACTGTCGGCGAACCCGGCAGACGTCTCGCGGGCGTCGTAGCCGACTGCGACCGGTCGGTCGGTCCCGCCGAGATACGTCGCGACCGCCTGAGCGACGATCCGGACGCGCTCGTCCGTGAACACGTCGAGCGTGGCCCGCCACCCAGCCGTACCGAATGAGATCCGATCCATGTCGTGTGGAGTCGTCGACGGTATAAAAACGCTGTCGAGCCTCTCAAGGACCCGCCGGCCGAAGGAGGGGTCGATGCACTACGCGGCCATCGATCTCGGCGCCACGAACCTCCGGGCGATCGTTGGCGACGACTCGGCGACCGTCGTCGGCCGAGCCCGAGCCGAGACGCCGAACGGGTCGACCGGCGAAGACGTGGCCGGATCGGTCGTCGAAACCCTCCGCGAGGCGTGCGCTGCCGCCGACGTCGAACCGTCCTCGATCGCTGCCGCCGGCGTCGGTGCCGCCGGACAGCTGGACCGGCGGCGCGGCGCCGTTCGCCCGGTGAACGTTCGCGGCGTCGAATCGATCCCGATCGTCGGCCCGTTGACCGGGCTGCTCGGGACCGACGACGTCTTCCTCCACAAGGACACCGCCGCAGCCGCGATGGGCGAGCGGTTCTTTACCGCACCCGGCGTCGAAAATCTGGTGTATCTCACGATCTCCTCGGGGATCGGGGCGGGCGTCGTCGTCGACGGGCGCGTTCTCGCCGGCCGGGACGGCAACGTCGGCGAGGTCGGACACGTGACCGTCGATCCGGACGGGGAGATGACCTGCGGCTGCGGGCGTGCCGGCCACTGGGAGGCGTACTGCTCGGGAAACAACATCCCGCGGTACGCCCGAGTGCTCGCCGCCGACGGCGCCGAGACGACGCTCCCGCTCGAACGACCCGATTTCGACGCTCGCGACGTCTTCGCCCGCGCCGATTCGGACCCTCTCGCGGCCGCCGTGCTCGATCGGGTCGCCGACTGGAACGCGATCGGCGTCGCGACGATCGTCCACGCCTACGCGCCGGCGACCCTCCGGATCGGAGGCGCCGTCGCGCTCAACAACCCCGATCGCGTCATCGGGCCGATTCGGGAACGAATCGACGGGGCGCTCGTCGTCGACTCCCCGGAGATCGAAGCCGCCGAACTCGGCGAGGACGCCGTTCTCGAGGGAGCGCTGGCGAGCGCGATCACCGGCGGGACCGGCTGACTGCGCTCGCCGGAGCCGGCGAGTCGAGGTCGAACGGGCTTTTACCGTGGCGAGTCGAGATTCGCCATCGCCGAATGAACTGGCACTACCGGTACACTATTCTCACTCTCTGTACGGTCGCGTTCTTCGCAACGATGGTCGCACGGCTCGTGGTGAGCCCGCTCGTCCCCGCGATCACCGACAGCTTCCGGATCACGAACACCGTCATCGGAACGGCGCTGACGGGGATGTGGCTGACGTACGCGCTCACGCAGTTCCCGAGCGGCATCCTGGGTGACCGCTACGGCGAGCGGACGATCGTCCTCGTCGCGGTCGGCGGCACGGCCGTCATGTCGCTCGCACTCGCGATTGCGCCCGTCTTCTGGGTGTTCGTCGTCTGTATCGTACTTTTGGGCGCGGTCGCGGGATTGCACTACAGCGTCGCGACGGCGCTTCTCACCCGGACGTTCAAACAGCGAGTCGGCATGGCGATCGGCGTCCACACGATCGGCTCGCCCGCGGCGGGACTGTTCGCACCGATCGCCGCAGCGGCGGTGGGAACCAGATACGGCTGGCGAGCCGGCGCCGCCGTCGGGGCGGTCGTCGCGGCACCCGTCTTCGTGCTGTTCGCGTGGCGCGTCCGCGAGACGGAACCGCGGCGCCCGGAACAGCCGATGGCCGAGCGGTTCGAATTCGACGTGCTCGCCGAACTGCTGTCGCGGCCGCCGATCGCGTTCACGATCCTGATCGCCGCGAGTTGCGCGTTCGCCTGGCAGGGGATCGCGTCGTTTCTCCCCACGTTCCTCGTCGAACACCGCGGGCAGTCGACGACGCTGGCCGGCATCGTCTTCTCGTCGTACTTCGTCGTCCAGGCGGTGACGAAGCCGGCGGTCGGCTCGCTGTCGGACAGCTACGGTCGCGACGGGGTGATCGTCGGCTGTCTGGTGACGACGGCGATCGGGCTCTGGGCGTTCATCGCGCTCCCCGGGATCGTCGCCGTCGCGGCGGCCATCCTGCTCGTCGGCACGGGGCTCGGCTGGGCCGCGGCGGTCGAACCTCGGTTCATGGACGAACTCTCCGAGCGGGAACGCAACGCCGGCTTCGGACTGGTCAGAACCGTCTACCTGATACTCGGCTCGATCGGCTCCGTCGCCGTCGGATTCTTCTCGGACGCGTTCGGCTGGGCGGCGTCGTTCGGCGTGCTCGTCGCGCTGCTGTCGGTCGTCGCCGCCTGCATCGCCGCGAACTGGGCGTTCGATCTCGGCTACTGATCCGGCTCAGAACCGCGAGCCGTCTGTGCCGTGGAACCACTCGTCGGGATACGGATACCACCACTCCCGAACCTGCGGATCCCAGTCGATGACGCCCATCTTCGTCTGGCGGAACTCCTCGAGGCCCGCTCGTCCGAGCTCGCGTCCGACGCCGGACTGCTTCCAGCCGCCGAACGGGATCGCCTCGTTGTCGATCATCGGGTTGTTGATCCAGACCATGCCGGCCTCCAGCGTCTCGTAGGCGGCCATCGCCTCCCGGAGATCCGTCGTGAACACCGACGCGCCGAGTCCGAGTTCCGAGCGGTTCGACAGCGTCAGCGCCTCCTCGAAGCTCGAGACGCGGCAGACCGGTGCCACCGGACCGAACGTCTCCTCCCTCATGATCTCCATCTCGGGCGTTACATCCGTCAGCACGGTCGGCTCGTAGAACCAGCCGCGCTCCCTGTCGGGAGGGACGCGACCGCCACAGGCGACCGTCGCGCCCGACTCGACCGCCGAGTCGACGAGCCGCGACACCTCCTCGCGAGCCGTCTCGCTGACGAGCGGTCCGATCTCGCTGTTCTCGAGGCCGTCGCCGACGCGGAGCGCCTCCGCCATTTCGACGAGACCGTCGACGAACTCGCCGTGTACCGCCTCGTGAACGTAGAACCGCTCCGAGGAGGTGCACACCTGTCCGGAGAGGTGAAACGCCGCCGTCGTCGAACCGGCGATCGCGACCTCCATCGGCGCCGCCTCGCTGACGATCATCGGGTCGTTGCCGCCGGCCTCGATGACGGCCGGCATCATCTGCTCGGCACAGGCCGCGTTCACCGCCTTCGCGCCCGCGACGCCGCCGGTGAACGCGGCCACGTCGGTCCCCGACGACCGAATCAGTGCCTGAGCGGTGTCGACGCCGCCCGTCACGCAGGATACGACTCCGTCAGGAAGCGCCGAGAACCGCCGCATAAACCGCAGCGTCGACAGCGAGGTGGCCTCGGAGGGTTTGACGATCGCAGCGTTGCCCGCCGCGATCGATGCTGCCACCGTCCACGACATGATGAGGATCGGGAAGTTCGACGGGACGATATGGACGCTGACGCCGTACGGGAACGTGCGGGCGAACTGGAACGACTTCGATTGGGTGGTTCCGGGCTGGACGCCGGCCTCGTCGCGAGCCAGTTCGGCGTAATACCGGAAGATCGAGGCGACGTTGGCGACCTCGCCGGTCGCTTCGGGGTACGGTTTGCCGTGTTCGCGAGTGAGCTGTTCGGCGATCGGTTCGATGTCGGCACTCTCGATCGAGTCGGCCACGTCGTGGAGCAACGCCGCGCGCTCGGTCGCCGGACGCGCCGCCCACTGCCGCTGGGCTGCGTTCGCTCGGTCGACGACTGTCGCGACCGTCTCGGCGTCCCCTGCGGCGATCTCGCCCTCGAGCGCTTCCGTCGCCGGGTTGATCACCTCGAGAATCTCACCCTCGCAGTGTCGGTAGTCGCCGTCGTAAAACGCCTGCCGGCCGAATGGATCGAACTCCGTCATGCTATCGGATCGTGTAGATCTTCCGCACAGTCTCCTCGACCTCGCACGTGCCCCTCCACGCCTCTGGGAAGAAGGCGGCCGTTCCGGGCGTGGTCTCGATCACCTCGCCCGACTCGTGTCGGTACGTCGCTCTCCCCCCGAGCACCGACGCCGACTCAGACATGTTCCTCGACGAGGGCGTCGAGCAGTCGCGCCGCCTTCTCGGGACCGTTTTCGGACTGCATCCGTTCGGCGGTGGCGTCCAACCGCGATCGGATTTCGTCGTCCTCGAGACAGCGCTCGATCGAGCCGACGAGTTCCTCGTCGGACCACTCCGAGCGGTGGAGCTTGATCCCGTGTCCGGTCTCGTCGACCCGCGTGGCGTTGTCCTGTCCGTCCCAGACGTACGGCATGACGATCGCCGGCGTCCCGTAGTAGAGACACTCGTTCGTGGTGTTGTTGCCGCCGTGGTGGATCACCACGTCGGCCTGGTCGATCACCGACGGCTGTGGGAACCAGTTGTCGAGCTCGACGTTGTCCGGGATCGCCGACTCGTCGTACGCCTCGATGTACTCGCCGACGTTGACGAGACACCGGTACGGCTGGCTACCGAAGAACTCGATCAGACGCTTCATGAGATCGGTGTCGCCGGCCCCGAGGCTGCCGAAGCTCAGGTAGAGGAGCGGCGCGTCGTTTCGCTCGCCGAACTCCGGGACGTCGTAGCGCTCCTCCTTGCGGACGCACCCCTCGAGATACTGGAACCGCTCGGGATCGAGCGGCTCGTGGCGCTCCCACTGCATCGGTTCGGGATAGAGCAGCAGGTTCAGATACGGCGACGTTTCGAGGAACTGCCCGAGCGGATACGGATCGACGCCGTTGGCCTCGAGGAACTCGTTGAACTCCTCGTGAACCGGCTCGATCGCGTCCTCGAACTTCCGCTCGAAGCGCTCGAAACAGTCCCGATCGTCGGCCCGACAGCCCGAGAGATACGGCGGGATCTCCGGATCGGGGATCTCGTTTTCCGTACAGGAGGTGATCCGGACCCACGGCGCGTCGTGGCGCTTGATCGCCGGGAACATGACGACGTTGTCGACGCAGACGACGTCCGGGTCGACCGCCTCGAGCGCGTCGGGGAGCTCCTTTTCGGCCCACTCGGCCGTTTCGACGATCGCCTCCCAACACTCCTTGATGTAGTTGTCCGTCTGTTCGTGGGGCGGCAGATCGAAGTTCGGGATGTGCCTGTTGATGAACTCGTCCCAGTACTCGGCCTTCTCCTCGGGCGGCATCGGCTCGGTCATGTTGACGTACTGCTCCTCGAAGCCGTACTCCTCGAAGACGCCCTCCATGCCGGGATCGGTGATGAAGACCGGCTCGTGTCCCCGCTCACGACAGGCCTGCGCGATCGCGACGGAGTTCAGCGCCGGGCCGTACGCCGCCTCCGGGAAGAAGGCGATCGTGGCGCCGTCGCTCATCGGCGTCGCCCCCAGCTCGCGTCGGTGACTCGCCGTCGCCGTGCTCGACAGTTACGTCCGTGAATCGACACCATACCCCGGGATACGACGCCGCCGTATTAAAATATCGGCGGGCAGGCGTTCCCAACGCTCTTTAGCTGATAGCAGGCGGTAAGCCCCCTTCCTCAAGGAGCAACGCAGGGAGCGAAGCGACCGAGTAGCGCAGTAGGAAGGGGATACACCGCCGTCATCGTTGTTCATGTACCTGATTGTTGCCGGCCCACAGGCCCACGCAATCCGAACATATATTATGTACTATCAATATAGTATGCATACGGTGAAACGGAAGACAATCACCATCCGTGAAGACCAAGAAGAGTGGATTCAAGAGAACCACCTGAATCTCTCCTCGTTCGTTCAAGAAAAATTGGACGAACTTATCGAAGAACGAGAGTCATAGATGCACTACAACTACAAGTATCGGCTCGACCCACCGGAAGCTCTCTCGGAGACGCTTCTGCACCACGTCGATACTTGTAGGCAACTGTATAACCACGTCCTCTACAAACTCAACGAGGCAGACGAGATTCCAGCACGCTACAAGGTACAGGGGACACTCCCCGACCTCAAATCGTGGTGGGACGACCTGACCGACGTTCACTCGAAAGTGTTGCAGATGGTCGTCAAGCGTGTCTACGACAACCTCTCCACGCTCAAAGCGCAGAAGGAGAACGGACGTGCCGTGGGGATGCTCAAGTGGAAACCGCCTCGGGAGTATCGCTCGCTCACCTACAACCAGTCCGGCTTCAAACTCAAGAATACGAGTGGTCGGCCCGTGTTGTGGTTGAGCAAAATCGGTGAAATTCCGATTCACCTCCACCGAGACGTCCCCGAGAACGCGACGATCAAACAG
>SKTU01000109.1 GCA_007122455.1 Haloarculaceae archaeon
AACGCCGTCACTCGCTGGTTCACTCGCGAGGTGTTCGCGGTCGAATCCGACATCTACGACCCCCGCGGAAAGACGTGAACCGTCGCGTCGCTCCAGACGACCGACACCTCGTCGTCGATCTCGAACGCCGCGTTCTCGACGTCGGCGGTGAACTCGACGACCGGCGTGTCGATCGTGTAGGTGGTCCCCTCACCGGTGTAGACGCGGTTCGTTACGGTCCCGTCGAAACTCGCCGCGGTCCCGTTTTCGGGGACGCGGACGTCGACCTCGTGAGGACGGACACCCAGCGTGACGTCGTCACCCGCGTCGACGGCGTTCCCGTCCGGCGTCCGGATCTTCGAGAGGGTGTACGGGGATCCGCTCACGGAGACCGCCATCGAGTCGTCGTCGACCGAGTCGACTGTCGCGGGGATCGCGTTGACGTCGCCGATGAAGTCCGCGACGAACTCCGAGGAGGGACGGTCGTATATCTCCTCGGCCGTGCCGGCTTGCTGTATCTGTCCCTCGTTGAGGAGCACCATGCGGTCGGAGACCGCGAGCGCAACCTCCTGGTCGTGGGTGACGTAGAGGAAGGTGATTCCCGTCTCGTTTTGGATTCGCTGGAGCTCCTTCTGCATGTGCTGGCGGAGCTTTCGGTCCAGTGACGCGAGCGGTTCGTCGAACAGGACGATCTTCGGACGGTTCACGAGCGCGCGAGCGAGCGCGACGCGCTGCTGTTCCCCGCCGGATAGCTCGTCGGAGGCCCGATCGCCGTACCCCGTGAGTTCGACGATTTCCAGCATCTCCTCGACCCGCGTCTTTCGTTCGGCCTTCGGAACGCCGCTTTCCTTTAGCCCGAACTCGATGTTCTCCGACACCGTCAGATGTGGGAACAGCGCGAGGTTCTGAAACACCATGTTCACGTCGCGCTCGAACGGCGGGAGCTGGTCGACCCGGTCGCCGTCGATCCGGATCGTTCCCTCCGTCGGCGTCTCGAATCCGGCGATCATCCTGAGTATCGTCGACTTCCCCGATCCGCTCGGTCCGAGAATCGAGACGAACTCGCCGTCCGCGACGTCGAAGGAGACGTCGTCGACGGCGACGACCGAGGGGTATCGCTTCGTCACTTCGTCGATTGATAAAACCGGCATATGTGGTCTATGGATGTAGGCGGGCTCTATGCGGCTTTGACTTCGTTCCAGATCTCGTCGTACCGGTCGAGGACGTCCTCGTCGAGCGGTTCCTCGAACATGAGTCGGTCCTCGAACTCGTCCCACCGGTGGAAGTCGAGCATCTCCTCGGTGATCTCGCCGCTCTCGAGTTCGTCGGCGTAGAGATCGTCCATCATCTCGTCGTTGAATGCGCCGCGATACCCCATCGTCGTCATCATGTGTTTGTTGTTCTCCGGTCGTGCGACGTAGTCCGTATACGTCACTGCCGCGTTGGGGTGCGGCGCGTCGGCAGGAATGACGAAGTCGTTGAGCGCCCAGAAGGCGCCCTCCTCCGGAACCGTGTACGTGATCGGCGCGTCGTTGTTGAACCGGGCCATGAACGTCTGGCCGTCGAGCAGCGGTCCGACGACGACTTCCTCGTTGACGAACATCCCCCGCGCCTGGTTGAAGTCCTGCCAGTAGGTGACGTTGTAGTCGCGCTGCTGGATCAACGACTCCTGAATGTCGTCGTAGTCGTCCGGGTGGAAGGGGTCCTGTCCGGTGTACATGGCCGCGATCATGCACGCGTAGTACGAACGGTCCCACATGAACATCTCCCCGTCGAACTCGTCGTCCCAGAGTACGCTCCAGGAATCGGGTGGACTCGAGAAGACGTCCTCGTTGTACGTTAGCGTGGGGTTAACGAGTACGCCTTGCGGTGCAGAGTAGACGTCCCCGTCCTCGGCGTGGTACTCCTCGATGATATCCTTGATGAACTCCGGGATCTCCTCCCAGAACGCCATCTCGTCTAGCGGCATCGGCGAGATGTGTCCCGCTTCCCGCGCCCGAACCGTCCAGTCGGGCGTCGATCCGATCGAGTCGATCTCGTGTTGATCGGATTCGAGACGCGAGAACCACTCCGCGGGGTTCGAGTACGCGGACGTCGAGATCGACTCCACGTCCTCGTACTCCTCGCCGAACGCGTCGACGGACCAGTCCCGGTAGTCCATGTACCAGTTCCAGACGTTCAGCGTGTCCTCCAAGTTCCCCGACGGATTCTCGACTTCGTGCGGACTGACGGTCTCGTCGTCTCCACCGAGGCAGCCGGCGACAGTTGCCGCGCCTGCGGCACCTGCTGCTTGCAGAACGTTCCTGCGGGATAGCTTCATAATACGATTTGCGAGTAGAGAGTGGATACCTTAATTCTTTGGTCACATATCGGACGTACTACGTGATTTTACGTTAGTTATACCTTAAATAATATTACTACTATGGCTTTATTCTTCGCAAAACGTACGTGATGATTCTGTAGACGTCATGCAGATTCTCGACGCTTCCAGAACGTGCTGCCAGTAGCGAAACGGAAACGGCTCGGCTCAGAGATCTGCTACTCCGCGGACAGCTCCTCGAAGTAGATCGCCGCGTCCTCCGTTTCGGCGGGCGCAGTGACGCTCGAGACGGCGACGGTGACCACCAGTCCGAGCAGCATGCAGTAGATCGAGATCCCCCATCCGTAGTAGGCAGTCGGCAGCGCGGGGACGAAGTTGGCGGCGACGTAGACGAGCTGTGGGGCGGCGATGCCGGCGAGCATTCCGTTCTGCGTCGTTCGTCGCCAGTAGAGCGCGACGATGACCGGCAGTGCGAGCTGGGCGAAGCCGCCGAACGCGAGGTCGCCGATGTCGACGAGGATCGCGCCGATCGAGCCGGCACCGAGCGCGCCAGCTTCGACCCAGAGGCTCGCGGCGAGCGCGCCGACGGCGAAGACCACGACGCCGATCCGTCCGAGGAGGTCCTCGCGTCGCTCGGAGATCGTCGCGTCGACGAGCGGACGGTAGACGTCCCTCGTGAAGTACGACGAACCGGAGAGGAGCATCGAATCCGACGACGACATCATCGCGGCGATCGCGCCGGCGACGACGAGCGCGGCGAACCAGCTCGGCGTGAACTGATCCAGGACGATCGGGAGGACGTTCTCACCGGCCCCGATATCGGCCTCGACGCCCAGCCCGACCGCCCACGTGCCGAGGAGGAACGCCGGAACGAACAGCAGGACGACGAGGACGGGCCACAGTATCAGCGAGCGCTTCAGCACCCGCTCGGAGGCGGCCGCGAAGAACCGCTGGTTCACCTGTGGGAACATCGCGACGCCGAAGGCGATCGAGATCGCGAACGTGAGCATCCGCTGTGGGGTGTAAAACTCGCTACCGAGCGCGAGGAATCCCGGTTCCGCTGCCGCGATTCCCTGGTTGATCGTCCCGACCCCTTCGACGATTGCCAGCACCCACACGACGGCGGCCCACACCATCACGAGCATGAACGCGCCCTGCAGCGTATCGGTCCACGCGATCCCGCGCATTCCAGCCAGCACGACGTAGACGATCATGAAGACAGTGATGACGGTGGCGCCGGCCCAGAACGGTACGACGCCATCGGTGAGTGCCCGCAGGGCGCCGCCGGCGCCGATCTGCTGGAGCATCACGTACGGAAAGAGCCAGAACAGTGAGACGACTGCGACGAGCGATCGCAATCCGACCGATCCGAATCGGTCACCGAGCATCTCGCCGACAGTGACGTATCCGTGTCGTTGGCCGAGGAGCCACTGCTTGTAGCCGACGACGTACCAGAGGACGGCGAAGATGAGTCCGTCCATCAGCCCCATGACGAGGATCCACTCGGGACCGTGGAGGTAGGCGATGTCGGGACCGCCGAAAAACGTGAACGCCGAGAGCAGCGTCGCGAACACGGTAAAGAGGAGGACGACGGTCCCGAACGTTCTGCTCGCGAGGAAGTAGTCCTCTGCGGTGCGTTCGGTGAGTCTGTAGGCGACGAGGCCGACGGCGAGGGCGACGAGCAGGTATCCGACGACGATGCCGAGCTGGAGTCCCGCGGTCACGCGCGCTCACCCCGATCGGTGATCCAGATCCCCCACGCCCGGCGCGTGAATAGCCAGAAGGCGACCGATGCGACCGCCATCCAGCCGATGTGCCACCACAGCCAGATCGGGAGCCCTGCGACGATCCGGCTGCTCCCCCAGAGGAACCACGGGATCGCGAGCGCGAGCAGTAGCCCCGCTGCGGCCGTCCATGCGTACCGTTCGACGTTCGAAACCATTCGTTGTGAGCTGAAAATACGTTCGTACCGTAAAAGAATTACTATAAGCGAACATAATGCAATTTCGAAGAAATTTTTTCTTCATAGTGTGTGCTCGAACGATTCCCGTGTCATTTATATCGGCTGGCGGACGTATTTAAAGCGACCATGGGACCACTCATGGATTTCCGATCACCGCCCGGAGACGGGCAGTTCACTCATGCAGGATACAGCCAAATACCTCATTCACGCGGACATCACGGCGAACGGTGTCGTCGAACGACCGGACGTCGTCGGTGCGGTCTTCGGCCAGACCGAAGGGCTCCTCGGCGACGAGTTGGACCTCCGGGACCTCCAGGACTCCTCGAAAGTCGGCCGGATCGACGTCGATATCGATAGCCAGAACGGCCAGTCGTTCGGCCGGATCACGATCGCCACGAGCCTCGATCAGGTCGAGACGGCGATACTCGGGGCGGCACTTGAGACGATCGACCGGGTGGGTCCGTGCCGATCGACGATCGAGGTACGCCGAATCGAGGACGTTCGTGCGGCCAAGCGGCGCGAAATCGTCGAGCGGGCGCAGGCGATTCTCTCGGACGCCTTCGACGAATCGATGCTGTCGAGCCGCGAGCTCGTCGACGCGGTTCGGGAGTCGGTTCGGGTTGAGGACATCACCGAATACGAAGGACTCCCCGCCGGTCCACGGGTCGTCGACGGTGACGCCATCATCGTTGTCGAGGGTCGTTCCGACGTCGCGACCCTGCTTCGGTACGGCATCAAGAACGCCATCGCGGTCGAGGGAACGAACGTCCCCGATGCCGTCGCCGAACTGACCGCCGGTCGAACCGTGACGGCGTTCCTCGACGGCGACCGCGGCGGCGAACTCATCCTCAAGGAGCTCGCACAGGTCGGCGAGATCGACTACGTGGCGTTCGCACCGGACGACCAGTGCGTCGAGGACCTCGACCGACACGAGGTGATGGTCGCTCTGCGGGAGAAGATCCCGTACGAGCGGATCGCAGCCGAGGAGACTGGGCGGATCGACGCGTCCGGCGCCGATCGTGCGGAGGCGCCCGATCCGACGCCGGACGGAACTGCCGACGACGAGCCGTCGACGGAGTCGCCCGATAGCGTCGACGGTGACCGATCGGCCGAGGTCGAATCGAGCGCGGAACCCGTCGACGAAACGTCGACCGCGAACGGAGCGGCCGAGGAGACGGAGGCGACCGAGCCGGAGACGCTCCGGGATCACGTCGAACAGGTCATCGGAGAGGGCTCGGGGCGTGCTCGCGTTCTGGACGCCGATTTCCGGAGTTTGGGCGAGGACGACGCCGACGCCGCGTTCGAGCTCCTCGAATCGACCGAACCCGTCCCGACTGCCCTCGTCGTCGACGGCGCCGCGACCCAGCGACTCCTCGACGTGGCGGCTCAGCGCGGCGTCGATCAGATCGTCGCGGCGAGCGACGACGACTATGTCAAACGACCCACCAGCGTTCGCGTCCGGTTGGCCGAGGAGCTACGCCCGACGACGGAGGCGTAGGCCGTCGCTTCCGTCGCCGTAGAAACCGGGTAGCTGATCGCCGACGTCGAAGCCGAGCGCTCGGTAGAACGCGACCGCTTGCGCGTCGTCGGCGCGCGTCGTCGCGACGAGCCCCTCGACCGGTTCCGCGACCGATTCGACGAGCGCTCGACCGTAGCCGTTCCGCCGAGCCGACGGTCGAACCGCGAGTTCCGCGAGCGTCGCCGGCTCACCGGGGATGGCGATCGCGTATCCCACCGGGCGATCGACGACGGCGATTCGACCGATCGCGAGAGCTCCACACGCTGCGTCGACGAGCATCGGTTCCGAGCGGTCGAGCAGTGACTGGAGCGTTCGAAGGGCGGCTTCGTCGCCGGTCGTCGTCGCTCGGATCATAGCGCCGTCGCCGCGATGATGGCGAAAAGCGCTGCAACGAGCGTCGCGAGCAGGTTGACCGTCTGGTTGTCGAGCAGCTCCCCCTCCAGCGTCGCACCGAAGAGACTGTCGGCGGTCATGCCGACCGCGCCGGCGGCGACGACGATGGCGGTCGTGACCGGCGCGTACTCGAAGGAGATCGCGGCGACGCCGGCGACGACGCCGGCTCCGACGATCCCCGCGACCGCACCTTGCCAGGTGACGGCGCCGTCGGTTCCGGGGTCGACCCGCTCGAGCGTCGTGATGAGGCGCGGATCGTCGTAGAGTCCACCGAACTCGCTGGAGAAGGTGTCCGCGAGCGCGGCGGCGACGGCGCCGGCGAACGCGATCCGGAACAGTTCTGGATCGATCCCACCGACGCCGCCGTTTGCGAAGCCGACGACAGCCGCGACCGCGACGAGGGAGTTCGCGAGCACGTTCGCGCTGCCGCGGGCGCCCTCGTCGGCCTGTGCGATCCCGCGCTCGAGCTTCTCGTCGTAGCGGAATTTCGATGCGAGACTGCCGAGTCCGAAGAACGTCACGAGCAGCGCGAACCAGCCGTAGCCGCCGAGAACGACGGTCAAGAGAGCGAGCGGAACGCCCGTCAGGGCGCCGGTGATCGAGGCGCTACCGATCCCGTATGCGACGACGCCGAGAACGACCGCCAGCGAGAGCCCGACGACCACTCGGTCGGCTGCCGGCGCGTCGACGAGCGTCGAGAGCAGCCAGGCGATGAGCGCGATCGTGACGACGACGAGCGCGTCGTCGCGGCGAAACAGCGCCGTCCGGAGGAGTGCCGCAGCGAGCGCGCCCGTGGCGGCGACGAACAGCCCGATTACGGGTTCCGGCTCGGATCCAGCGATCGAGCCGGCCGCTACCAGCCCGAGGAGGCCGCCGATCGTTCCGAAGCCGACGAAGGTGGCCGTGACCTTCGCGGCGTCGGTCCAGCGGGTCGCTGCGAGGGCGCCGCCGAAGTTCCCCGTCGTGAGGACGAAGATGGCTGCGACGAACGTCTCTGCCGGCATCTCCGCGGCGACGACGAACAGCCCGAGCGCCGCGGCGGCCAGCGCGAAGCCGGCCAGTCCGTAGAGGCGGCCCTCTTCGCGGTCCCCGTCGCGAGCGAACAGCTCGAACCCCGGACCGTTCGTCGTTGCGAGAGCGGCACCGGCAACGATCCCGAACGGGCCAACGGTGCCCGCGGCCGCGACGATTGGATCCGTGCGTCCAACGAGCGCCGGGGCGAGAAGCGATAGCGCCCCGACGCCGAGAAACGCCCCGGCACGTCGTACGTCGCCCGTCACTACCACTGATTCCGCCGATGGCCACTTAACCCTCCCGAAGCGGAGACCGACACGTTGAGGCGTTTCGACACGTTCGTTCGCCTGTGGGTCTCTACGATCGGTATCTCGCGGCGCGAATCGGGTTCAGCGACGATGCGGTCCCGAACTGCATCGCGCTCGTACTTACCGAACAGGACCTCCTCGAACCGGGTGCCTACGAGACGCTCTCGTCGGTCCTCTCGTGGGCGTTCGACGCCGGCGCCGAGCGCGTCATGGTCTACGTGAGCGTGCTCGACGAGGCCGTCGTTCCGACGCTCGAGTCGGCGCTCTCGGAACTGGAGTCGCCGCGTCCGGTGGCCGTCCGCGGGCCCGACGACGACGTCACCGCCGACGCACCGGTGCAGGTGAGCATCGGTCTGGGTGGCCGAGAGGAGTTCGCGACCGCCGTTCGACGGATCGCGGCCGACGCCGCGGCGGGGGCGCTCGATCCCGAGGCGATCGACGAATCCGAGGTCGAAGAGCGGCTCGTCTTCCCGACGCCACCCGACCTCGTCATCAAAACCGGTGCCGAGCGGCTCTCGGACTTTCTCATCTGGCAGTCGGTCTACTCCGAGCTCTACTTCACCGACGTCAACTGGCGGGATTTCCGGCGGCGGGATTTCCTGCGCGCGATCCGCGAGTACCAGGAGCGACAGCGGCGGTTCGGGCGGTAGCTAATCGGCGGACTGCTCGGTCGACTCGTCAGTGTCGTCCTCGATCGGTTCCGGAGCGTGTTCGCGGAGGCGGCTGACGATCCGGCGGGCCTCCTCCAGCTCGGAATCCCCGACCGCGCGCAACAGCGCAGTCGCCCGCCTCGCGCGGGTCTGTCGCCACGATTCCTGACGGGATTGGTACGTTCGAATCGCACGCAAGAAATCGATTCTGGAGAACTCGGGCCAGTACGGCGTACAGAAATACACCGCGGCCTCGTTGCCGTTCGCGTGCCACGGGAGGAAGTTCGAGGTTCGTTCGTCGCCGCCCGTCCGGATGATGAGGTCGACGGCCTGAGTCGGGCGGGTGGTCAGGCGGCGTTCGATCTCGTCGACGTCGACCGCCTCGGGATCGAGTTCTCCCGCCGCGGCGTCGGCCGCGATCTCCCGCGCGACGCCGAGCAGTTCGGCGCGGCCGCCGTAGGCGAGCGCGACGTTCAGGTAGAGTTCGTCGTGGTCGGCCGTCCGGCGTTCGGCGTACTCGATCGCCTCGCGAACGCGCGGCGGTAACCGTTCGGTTTCGCCGATCGTCCGGATACGTACGCCGCGGGCGTGAACCTCCTCGTGATCAGCGAAACTCCGGAGCTTGTCGCTTATCAGGTCGAACAGCGTCTCCCGTTCGTCGGGCGGTCGCTGGAAGTTCTCCGTCGAGAACGCGTACAGCGTGAGCTCTTCGACCCCCAGCTCCCCGCACCACCTGAGGACCGATTCGGTCGTGTCAGCTCCGGCTCGGTGGCCGTCGCTCGCTTCCGTTCCGTGTTCGGCCGCGTAGCGCCGGTTTCCGTCCTGAATGACTGCGACGTGCGTCGGCGCACCCGTGAGCTCCCGCTCCAGCAGCCGCTCGTATGCAGTTCGCCAACTTCGACGGAGCCATCCGAACACGACCGAAACCTCGTCGTCGTCGGACAAGAGCGTTGTTCTCTTACCCTGACACGAGGATTTTTATAGGATGATGACCCATCGAGGCCTGCAATGGCGAAAGGCGTTGTGGACTTCTTCAACGATACGGGTGGCTACGGCTTCATCAAGACGGACGACGCCGACGAGGACGTCTTCTTCCACATGGAGGACGTCGGCGGCCCAGATCTCGAAGAGGGACAGGAGGTCCAGTTCGACATCGTTCAGGCGGACAAAGGTCCCCGGGCGAAGAATCTCGAGCGGCTGTAATATTCGGGTGGGGCGACGGCGATCGGTGCGGCTCCGTTTCGTACCGTGACCTGTATTACCCCCGCGAGCGACAGCTCTACGCATGAGTGACGCCATCGACGAGGAGCTGTATCGGCGAACGAAGGCGCTCCTGGACCCCGGCGACATCGAACTCAACGGCGTGATCGTCTCCACCGGCCTGACCAGCGACGAGGAGCCGACGCTCCACCAGTTGACGCTGGACGTCGGGGACGCGATCGCCGAGGCGTCCGGAATCGACCCGACCGACACGTACGTCTACTCCGGTAACGACGACGAGCGGTTCGGAGTCAACCAACACCAGGGGCTGACGCTCGACGGCGAGGAGTTCGTCTGGGAGTGCCAACAGCTCATGCGGGACGGCACCTACGACGTCGTCTTCTACTACGAGGCCGACGCCGACCAGGACGCGATCGTCGATTCGGTCGAGGCGCTCGGCCACGACGCCACGAGCGTCCTCGGAGCGTAGCCGCGAGCGGACGGCTTATTGCGCCGAGGAACTGAGTGACGCCAATGAATCCCGACGAACTGGATCGCCTCGATCGCGCCGTCATCAACGCGTATCAGGGCGGCTTTCCCGTCGTCGAGCGACCGTTCGAACCGGCAGCAGCGGCGTTGAGCGAGCGCGGCATCGACGTTTCGGCGGAGGAGCTGCTCGAGCGCGTCAGATCGCTCGAGGCCGACGGCGTGCTCACTCGTTTCGGTGCACTGATAAACGCTCAGGAGATCGGCGGAGCGGCGACGCTCGTCGCCATGCACGCTCCCGAGGAGCGCTTCGACGCGATCGCCGAGCAGGTCAACAGTCACCGGGAGGTGGCTCACAACTACGAGCGCGAGCATCCGCACCTGAACATGTGGTTCGTGGTATCGGTGGCGACCCCCGACGCGGTCGATCGCGTGCTCGCGGAGATCGAATCCGAGACCGGACAGGAGACGTACAACCTCCCGAAGCGGCGGGAGTTCCGCGTCGAGGCGAAATTCCTCCTCGACGGCCCGATCCCCGACGGCGACGTCGATCTGTCGACGCTCGGCCCCGACGTCGACCCGATCGACCGCGAGACGCTGACGCCGGCGGAGCGGGATCTCGTCGTCGAGATACAGGACGGGCTGCCGATCACCGCGACACCGTACGCCGACGTCGCCGAGGCGATCGGAGAACCGCTCGAGTGGGTGCTCGAGACGATACAGCGGTTCGACGCCGAGGGGAAGGTTCGTCGCGTCGGGGTCATCCCGAACCACTACGCGCTCGGCTACACGGAGAACGGGATGACCGTCTGGAACGTCCCCGACGATCTCGTCCCCGAAGTCGGTCCCGAAGTCGCCGGACTGGAGTTCGTCACACACTGCTACGAGCGTCCCCGTCACGACGGCGTCTGGCCGTACAACTTCTTCGCGATGACTCACGGTCGGAGCGAGGCCGAGAGCCGAGCGAGGATCGACGCCGTCCGCGAGACGATGGAGGAGTTCTGGGAGGTCGGCGAGGACGACTGGGATACGCTGTTCTCGACGCGAATCCTCAAGAAGACCGGCATCCGGATGGCCGAGCGCGCTGCGGCGAACACCCGGTAGATGATCCCGCTGTATCACGATTTCGAGGGAGAGATCGTACTCGTCGTCGGCGGCGGGACCGTCGGCGCACGGAAGGCTCGGCGGTTCGGTCGGGAGGCCGAGGTCGTCGTCGTCGCTCCCAACTTTCCGGCCGACGACTACGGCGACGCCGATCTCGTTCGGGCGGCGCCGACGCCGGCGGAGATCGACGGCTGGTTCGAACGGACGGAACCGGCCCTGGCCGTCGCGGCGACCGACGAAGCGGCGGTCAACGACGCCGTCGAACGGGTCGCGCGGGAGCGAGGCGTGCTGCTCAACCGCGCGGATCGATCCGGCGGCCGCGAGTTCGGAAGCGTCGTCGTTCCGGCGACGATCCGCGACGGCGACGTCGTCGTCTCGATATCGACCGGCGGTGCGAGCCCGGCGCTGTCGAAGGAGCTGCGGCGCCGGATCGGATCGAAACTCGACGGCGTCGGCCACCTCGCGGCGGTGACCGGCGAACTCCGCGAGGAACTGAAGGAGCGCGATCACCCCCCCGAAACGCGCCGCGAGATCGTTCGGGCGGTCGTTGGCTCCGAGCGCGTTTGGAAGGGTTTAGAAGTGGCTGGTCCGAAACGTCGATCAACCATCGAGGCCGCCGTCGAGGCGGTGCTGGAGGAACACACGTGACGATCGGAACTGGAATCATCGCAGGCGGTAGTGTTTCGCACGAGAACGCGGATCTCGAGACAATCGAGGCGTCGAGCGCCGCGTCTCACCGCGCCGGCGTCGAGGAACTGCTCGAGGCGGGGGCCTCCGAAGCGTTCGTGCTTCAGACGTGCAATCGGGCGGAGGCGTACGTCGTCGCCGAGGACGCCGCCTCGGCTCGAACGGTCGTCGACGGGTTTTTCCCCGCCGACGTCGGCGAGCGATTCGGCCACGAGGCGAGCCTCAGACAGCTGATGCGGGTCGCCTGCGGGCTCGAGTCGCTCGTCGTCGGCGAGGATCAGATCATCGGCCAGCTTCGCGACGCCTACCACCGTTCGAAGGCCAGCGGCGCGGTCGGTCCGATCCTCGACGAGGCGATCCTGAAGGCGCTTCACGTCGGCGAACGCGCACGCGAGGAGACTGGAATCAACGAGGGCGTCGTCTCGCTCGGCTCGGCTGCCGTCGAACTCGCGGCCGACGAGCTCGAGCTCTCGCAGTCGACCGCCCTCGTCGTCGGTGCCGGGGAGATGTCGACGCTGGCAGCGGCGGCACTCGAGGGAAACGTCGATCGGCTCGTCGTCGCGAACCGGACGCGGTCGCGTGCCGAGCGACTCGCAGGTGAACTCGAGTGTGAGGCGACTGGGATCGGGCTTTCCGCGGTTCCCGACGCGGTCGGAACCGCGGACCTCCTCATCACCGCGACCGGGAGCGACGAGCCGATCCTCGCACCCGAGACGCTCTCGGCCGCGGACGAACTGCTCGCGATCGACCTGGCGCGACCGCGCGACATCGACCCGGCGGTCGGCACTCGCCTCGACGTTCGCGATCTCGACGCCCTCGAGACGGTCACCGAGGAGACGCGACGGCAGCGGGCCCGCGCCGCCGAGACCGTCGAGGCGATGATCGACGAGGAGTTCGAGCATCTCATTGCCCAATACAAGCGCAAGCGGGCCGATCAGGTGATCTCGGCGATGTACGAAGGGGCCGAACGGATGAAATCCCAGGAGCTTCGGACCGCGGTCTCGAAACTCGAGTCGGCCGGCGAGCTCACCGACGAGCAGCGGGACGTCGTCGAGGCGATGGCCGACTCCCTCGTCGGACAGCTGCTCTCGGCGCCGACCAAGAGCCTCCGCGACGCCGCCGAGCACGACGACTGGGAGACGATCAACACGGCGCTACAGCTGTTCGATCCCGAACTTCGGCCGGACGCGATGCCGTCTGTCCCAGAGGGAGCCGGCGACGCACGGCAGACGACGGGCGACGCGGCCGTCTCCGACGAGCGATAGCTGACGCGTCCCGCTGATCAGTATCGGGGAAGACGTCAAGTACGTCCCGTCGCCTACGTATTCACATGCTACACGTCCGCGGGACGGCCGGCGGCACCACCCTGACCGGCACGCTGTACGAGCGTGACGAGGACCCGCCGACGTTCAAAGGCGCTCCCGACGAGGACGCACCGTACGTCTGGATCTGCGACTCCTTCTACGAGGTCGAGAGCGGTGGGAGTCGGCAGTCGATCGACGGCCGGGAGATCCGAATCGCCTTCGAGTCGCCGATGCCGCGCGGCTTCGACTCCCGCGACGCAGCGATCGAGGCGGCGAAGGAGCACGTCAGAGTCCAGTTCGTTCGACTCGGCGTCCCCAGCACCGAGGTCGACGTCGAAGTCGTCGAAGTCGCCGAGGCTACGTGACCAGTCCCCACCGCTCGTCGTCGTAGCTGCGATCGACGTCGGCCTCGAACGTCGTCTCGATCTTCCGCGTCAGCGCGGCTTTCTCGTCGCGACTGATTCGGGCCAGCTCGTCGGCCTTCGCCACCGCCGGCGGTGGGCCGCGTTCCCCGGCGACGTCACGGAGCAGCTGCATGGTCAGCCGTTCCCGGAGCTCGTCCTGTCGCGTGAACACTGCCGGAGCCTCCACGCGGTAGACGAGATCGACTCTGGGGTCGTAGATACAGAAGAACGTCACCTCGTACTCCTCTGGCGGTCGATTTCGTTCGATTCCGAGCGCGTCGGCGGTCGCCGACAGCGGCTCGTCGACCCCGGCTCGGGAGAGAAACCAGTTGGTGAACGTCAGTTCGTCGGTGATCCGCTCGTCGCCGTCGGAGCGCTCGAGGACGCGTCGAAAGAAGGCGGCGTCGTCGACCCACGGTGCGCGCTCGGACCGGCGAACCGCGCGGGTGATCGCCTTCGAGGCGCTGTTCTTTACGAACCCGACGAGCGGAGTCTCCGAGGCGGCGAACCGCTCGACGAGGCGAACGTACCGTTCGACGACGTCTCGCGGGCGCTCGTCCTCCACGAGCAGGTCTGCGAGTTCCGGGTGGCGATCCGACCACGCGAGCAACCCTTTCGGGTAGATCGGTCCGTCGAGGATCAGCAGGTCCTCGACCACCTCGGCCTGCGTTTCGGCGTGGGACACTTCCGAGAGGTAGAGCGACAGCGCGTGGACAACCGCTTCCTCGTAGCGGGAGACCCGCGGCGACTGGAGCACCCGTCCCCGGGAGTAGCCGTCGTCGAACATCGACCACTCGTCCTCGCCGCAGTCGACGGTCGCGTCGTTGGAGTGGACGGTCGCGACGACGCTGCGGGCGCGGTGGAGCTCCAGATCGGAGGGGACGGCGGCCATCGCGGCCTGAGCGACGTCGAGAACGAGACCGTTGGTGAACGTCGTCGGATTGATCGTCCCCGAGTCGAGCCCGTGCTGCGTTGGAAAGCGCGGCTCCTGTAGCGCCGCCGCCTCGACGTCGATCCGCCGGCGCCGAAGGTCGGAGAGTGGTTCGAGCACGCGGACGCCGTCGTCCCACAGCGGGTCGAGGAACTCCTCGAAGACTGTGTCGGCGAAGGCGCCGTGGTCCGTCGCATCCACGCGCTGATCGATCCGGCCCGCGAGCCCGGCGATGCCATCGAAGTGAACCGGGTCGAGTGTCATACCGGCCGTGGGTGCGGTACCGACAAAAGGGTGGCTCCCGTCGTTTGCCGGTTGAAAACCCTTATTTGTGCTGAGAGGTACCGATTCCCATGGACGATATCATGGTCGCCCGGGTTATGTCGTCGGACGTTCACACCGTGACGCCCGAGACGCTCGTCGAGGACGCCGCCACGGCGATGCTCGACAACGGGATCGGTTCAGTGGTGGTAGTAGACGGGAACAACGAACTCGAAGGGATCTTGACGACGACGGACTTCGTGACGATCGTCTCGAAGAGCCACCCGAAGGCCGAAACGTGCGTCGAGCGCTACATGACGACCGACGTGGTGACCGCCAACGCCCAGGATTCGATCCGCGACGTGGCCGACGTCATGGTCGAGGAGGGGTTCCACCACATGCCGGTCGTCGACGAGACGGAAGGTGTCATCGGCATGATCACGACGAGCGATCTGGCAGCCTACATCTCCACCGTTCAGACGCCGACCCCCTGAGGATGGAAACGCCTTTCCCCCGTGACGGTTACCGTCTCGGTAATGGCTAGCGTCAAGGAGTTCCGCGTCGAGACCCCCGCCACCGCTGATTCGCTCGGTCGCGGCGCGTTCGTCTTCACCGACGACTACTCGGTGTTCGACTGGGGGAAGATGCCGGACGCGATACCGAACAAGGGCGCGTCGCTGTGCGCGATGGGGGCCGCGAACTTCGAGGCGCTCGAAGCGGCCGGCGTTCCCACTCACTACCGCGGGGTCGTCCGCGGCGGCGACGTCGTCTCGCTTGCGGACGTCGCCGATCCGCCCCGGGAGATGGCGATCGACCTCACCCGCGTTCCCGATCTCCCTCACGAGGGACGAACGTACGACTACACGGCCTACCACCGAGAGGCTGGTGAGAACTACCTGATCCCCCTGGAGATCGTCTTCCGAAACACCGTGCCGATCGGTTCGTCACTCCGCTCGCGGGGGAGGCCGTCGGAGTTCGGTCTCGATCTCGAGTCGTGGCCCGACGAACCGGTCGACCTCGAGGAGCCGATCGTGGAGTTCTCGACGAAGTACGAGGAGTCGGACCGGTATCTCTCCGAGGAGAACGCCGACTACATCGCGGGAGCGGCCGACGTCGACGAGTTGGTGTCGATCGCGAGGGCGGTAAACTCGATCATCACGGAGCAGGCCGACGCCGCGGGGCTGAAACACGAGGACGGGAAGATCGAATGTCTCTACTTCGACGGTGAGATCCGCGTCGCCGACGTGGTCGGTACGTTCGACGAGAACCGCTTTTCCTACGACGGTCAACAGCTCTCGAAGGAGGTGATTCGGCAGTACCACAAGCGAACCCAGCCCGAGTGGGTCGACGCTATCGACGAGGCCAAACAGAAGGCGGAGGCAGAGGACATCGCGGAGTGGCGGACGCTCTGTACCGTCGAACCGGAACCGCTCGAGGAGCGGGTTATCGACGCGGTTCGGGACATGTACGTCTCGGGAACGAACGCCTACGTCGGTCGCGAACTGTTCAGTGCGCCCCCACTCGCCGAGGCCGTCGAGGCGATCCGCACGCTTTGAACGTCCCGCACCGCGATCGATCACGAGAGGGACATTCGTTTTAGGAAGGCCTAAAAGCGTGTGGAGCGAACCGTCGACTCCGTGTCTCGGATAGATCGGAGTCGACCGAATGCGAGTCAGAAAGGATAACACGACCGGACCCCGGTAACGAACCGTGTCACGAGGAGAGTCCGAACGGCTGCCGGTGGCGAGCGGGAACGTCGCGTCAGCCGCGCTCACCGTTGCGAGCGGGACGATCGCGTTTCTCGTCGTCTCTCCTCTCATATGGCTGGTGCTCCGAGCACTCGAGGTCGAACCCGGGCGGGCGCTCGGACTGGTCGTCTCTCCGCGAACTGCGGAGATCCTCGCAAACAGTCTCGGACTCACCGTCGGGGTGACGGTGCTTTCGATCGTTCTGGGCGTTCCGCTCGCGATTCTGACGACCCGGACGGATCTCCCGTACCGGCGGCTTTGGACCGTTCTCATGGCGCTCCCGCTCGTCGTTCCGAGCTACATCGGTGCCTTCGCGTTCGTCCGAACGTTCGGGGAGCGCGGGGAGATCCACTCCATCGTCGGCGCTCCGTTGCCGGTGATCGACGGCCTCTCGGGCGCCATCCTCATCATCACGCTGTACACGTACCCGTACGTCTTCCTCACGACGCGTGCGGCGTTGCTGTCTCTGGACGGGTCGCTCATCGACGCGGCGCGGACGCTCAACGCGGGGCGCCTCGAAGCGTACCGTCGGGTGGTGTTTCCGCAGATCAGACCCGCCGTCGCCGCGGGGGCGCTCCTCGTTGCCCTGTACGCGGTTTCGGACTTCGGAACGCCGGCGTTCATGCGCGTCAGCGTCTTCACGTACGAGATATACGAGGAGTACGGCGCGTTCAACGTGGAGTACGCGGCGCTTCTCTCGATGCAGCTTCTGGCAGTCGCAGCGGTGATCCTCGCGATCGAGGCGAGCGTCGGCTCGGAACCCGACGGCACCAGCGGCACGAGCGGGAGTCAGATCCGCCTCGGCGCCTGGAAGTGGCCCGCGATGGGGGGGCTCGCGACGCTCGTGACCGTCACACTCGTGCTTCCGGTCGCGATCTTCGGGCTCTGGCTTCTCCGGGGAACCGGCGGGGAGGCGCCCTCGCTGGCCTTCCAGTGGGAGTACGTCTTCAACTCCGTCTATCTCGCCGTGCTGGCTGCGTTCGTCGCGTCCGTCTTCGCGATCCCAGTCGGTTACCTCTCGGCACGGTCCGACTCGAAAGCGGCGCGGCTCTTCGAGCGAGCGACCTACGTCGGATTCGCCGTTCCGGGTATCGTCATCGGGCTGGCGCTCGTCTTCTTCGGCGCGAACTACTTCCCGTCGATCTACCGAACGGTCCCGTTGCTCGTCTTCGCCTACGTCGTTCGGTTCATGCCGCAGGCGGTCGGGACCACCCGCACGTCCGTGCTGCAGGTCGACCGCAACCTCGTCGAGGCGGCGCGGACCCTCAATGCGGGCCCGCTCACGACGTTTCGGCGCGTGACGTTCCCGCTCATCGCACCGGGGGTCATCGCCGGCGGTGCGCTGGTGTTTCTGACGACGATGAAAGAGCTCCCGGCGACGCTCATGCTCCAGCCGATCGGCGTCGAGACGCTGGTGACGATCATCTGGAGCGCCCACACGACAGTTTACTACCGATACGCCGCACTCCCTGCGCTCATACTCATCGTCATCTCGGGCCTCTCGATGATCGTCCTCCTGCGGCAGGAGAAATACCGGATGGAGTAGCGACCGCTGGAGCCGGAGACGTATACACGTATATGAACAGTGCGTTCGATGCACAACGGTTTTACCGCACGAACACGCCCGTTTATCTATGACCGCCTACACCGCGACGGTGACGGTGCGGCTCAAGCGGGGCGTGCTTGACCCCGAGGCCGAAACCACACGGAACGCCCTCGAGCGACTCGGATTCGAACTGGAGGGACTCCGATCCGCGGATCGCTTCGAGGTCGATCTGGAGGCCGACGATGCCGAGGCCGCCGCAGAGCGGGCGACCGAAATGGCCGAACGGTTACTCGCGAACCCGACCATCCACGACTACGAAGTCGAGGTCGCCGAAGCGTAGATGACTGTCGCGATCATCCGGTTCGGCGGGTCGAACTGCGACCGGGACACGCTCCGAGCGCTCTCGCACCTCGGCATCGATGCCGAGATCGTCTGGCACGAGGACGGTCTCCCGGAGGACCCCTCCGGAATCGTCCTCCCGGGCGGCTTCTCCTACGGGGATTATCTCAGAGCCGGCGCGATGGCTGCACGCGCGCCAATTATGGAGGACGTCAGAGGCGCGGCCGACGACGGAACGCCGATACTCGGTATCTGCAACGGCGCCCAGATCGGCTCGGAGGGTGGGTTGACTCCCGGTGCGTTCACCACCAACCGGAGCGCCCGCTTTCAGTGCGAGCCGGTCTTCCTCAGAGTCGAAAACGCCGACACCCCGTGGACGGCCGCCTTCGACGTCGGCGACGTGATCGAAGTCCCGATCGCACACGGCGAGGGTCGATTCGAGATCGACGCCGACGGGCTCTCGACGCTGCAGGAGAACGATCGGATCCTCTTTCGGTACTGCGACGCCGACGGCGAGATCTCCGAGGCGGCGAACCCGAACGGATCGACGGACAGCGTCGCCGGCGTGCTCGGAACCGACGCCCACGTCGCGGTAATGATGCCCCATCCCGAGCGGGCGACGCTCCCCGATATCGGCGGGACGGACGGCGCACCTGTTCTCGAAGGGTTCCGGTAGCCCGACTACCGGACTAGCGGTTGGTTGTACCCCGTTTCCTCGTCCATCACGTACTCCCACGTCGCCTCACACTCACAGGAGACCTCCTCGAAGACGGTCGGATCCTGTCGGACGTCGAAATCCTTGATCGCGCGCTGGACCAGATCGTCACACTCCCCGCAGTTGTGCGGCCCGCGATCCGAGCCGTGACCGACCGGATCCGAGACGACGATCGCGTCGACGTCGGCGGTCCGCTCCAGCACGCTCGCGATCGACCACAGCCACGGTGGCCGGTAGCCCCCTTCGTGGAACAGCTCCTCGACCATCGTGTAGCGCTGGACGTTACAGGGGTTCATCGAGACGGTGTGACACCCCTCGACCTCCGCACAGCGTCGAATCGAACGCTCCATGTCGGAAACGGCGTCGGGCTCGGAGAGGAAGGGCGGCTTCATGAGGAGATACGCCTTCACGCCGGCGGAGGCGGCCGCGGCTTCGGCGCAGGCGTCCTCGAACGCCGCGAAATCGAAGTACTTGTTCACGCAGTCGTGCCGGACGCGATCGGTCGCGGTCTCCAGGCCGAT
>SKTU01000137.1 GCA_007122455.1 Haloarculaceae archaeon
GTTCGCGGACGACGACCGGGTGACGCACGTCGAGGGTGACCGGACGAACGAGGGTGAGCTCCGGCGAGCAGCCGACTCGGAGCCGGACGTCGTGATCGACTGCGTCGCCTACTACCCCCGAGACGTCCACGTGGCGACGGATATCTTCGCCGACGTCGACGCCTACGTCTACGTCTCCTCCGGCGCGGCCTACAGCGAAAAGCGGATTCCCAAGCGCGAGGGCGAGACGGCGCTTCACGACTGCTCGGCCGAGCAGGCCACCGACGACTCCTACGAGACGTACGGTCCCCGAAAGGCCGAGGGCGACCGGGCGGTGTTCGAGGCGGCCGACCGCGGCGTCAACGCGATGAGCGTTCGACCGCCGGCGGTGTACGGCCCCCACGACTACACGGAACGGTTCGACTACTGGATCGACCGGGTCGACAACTACGACCGCGTCGTCGTTCCCCAGGTCGTTCGGCACATGGCCTACGTCGGCGACGTGGCGTCGGCGCTGCGAGTGGTCGCCGAGCGCGGCGAGGCGGGGCACGCCTACAACGTCGGCGACGATCACCTCCCGACGCTCGAGGAGTGGGTCGAGTTGATCGCCGACGCCTGCGAAACGTCCGTCGAAGCGGTTCGCGCCAACGAGCGCGAACTCGCGACCGTCGGAATCGCCCCCGAGGATTTCCCGCTGTATCGGGGCTACCCCCACGTGCTGGAGACTGCCCGGTTGCGGTCGCTGGGCTGGGAGTCGACGCCGCTGGCCGAGGCGATCGAGCCGACGGTGGCCGAACACCGCGACTCCGGCGGCGTACAGGAAGATCCCGGCCCCGACCGCTCCGACGAGGAGCGGCTCCTCGACGTGCTCGACACCGTCGAGTAGCCCCAAACCGTTTTGTCCACGCCTCGCGCATCGTCGGTATGTTCGAGAAGTCGTCGTGGATCCGGCTGCCTCGGAGCGTCGTCATCGGCCACGGTGTCCTCGATCGGACGGCCGACGTCGTCGAGGATCTCTATCTCGGCGGCCGCCCGCTCGTCGTCACCAGCCCGACGCCGCGGAAGCTGGTCGCCGATCGACTGATCGACTCCTTCGAGGACGCCGGCGAGTCACCGGCGATCGTCGAGATCGAGGCCGCGACGTTCAGCGCCGTCGAGACGGTACTCGACGTCGCCGACGAGAGCGACGCCGGCTATCTCGTCGGCGTCGGCGGCGGAAAGCCGATCGACATCGCGAAGATGGCTGCCGACGAGCTCGGCTGCGGGTTCGTCTCCGTGCCAACTGCGGCGAGCCACGACGGCATCGTCTCGGGTCGAGGGTCGGTTCCCGAGGGGGACACGCGCCACTCGGTGGCCGCGGCCCCGCCGCTCGCGGTGATCGCCGATACCGAGGTGATCGCTCAGTCACCGTGGCGGCTCACGACGGCCGGCTGTGCCGACATCATCTCGAACTACACCGCAGTGAAGGATTGGCAGCTCGCCCACCGGTTGAAGAACGTCGAGTACAGCGAGTACGCGGGCGCGCTCTCGCAGATGACCGCCGAACTCCTCGTCGATCGTTCGGCGTCGATCCGGCGAGGGCTCGAGGAGTCCGCGTGGATCGTCGTCAAGGCACTCGTCTCCTCCGGCGTGGCGATGAGCATCGCCGACTCCTCCCGCCCCGCCTCGGGTGCCGAACACCTCATCTCCCACCAGCTCGACCGGATCGTCCCGAACGCCGCGCTCCACGGCCACCAGGTCGGCGTCGCCAGCATCGTCACCGAATACCTCCACAGCGGTGAGCGTGGCGACTGGCGCCGGGTGCGCGATGCCCTCGAGGGGATCGACGCGCCGACGACCGCGGCCGAACTCGACGTCGACGCCGAACAGTTCCTTGAGGCGATGACGACCGCCCACGAGATCCGCGACCGGTACACGATCCTCGGCGACGGGATCGACGCCGACGCTGCCACGGAAGCGGCAACCGTCACCGGTGTCTTCTGATGCGGTACGGTGACCGTGACGTCTAATTAACGACCCGTTTACATCCGAAAGGATCGGGCAGGTTTATAAGGGTGGCTCGGATCCACGGGATATGTCTCTGCCGCCTACCGAGTGGCTCTCGGAGCGACTTGACGCCATCTACGAGAGCTACAGCGGCTTCGATTTCCGGCAGACGACGGTCGGTGTCGACGACGAGGAGTTCGAAGCGATCGCCGATCGCGGCGACACCGCGTCGGTTCGCGTCCGCGTTCGAGGTCCTGACGGCGTGCTCGCGCTTTCGGACGACGACGGATGGTCGATTCCAGGTGGGGTCGTCGACAGCGATCGGCCGCTGGCGGCGGTCGCCGCCGACATCGTTCGCGATCAGACGGGCGTGCGCTGTCGAATCAACGAGCTCGTCCGCATCGAACTCACCTGTCTCCGACACGAACACAGTGGCGGGATGGTTTACGAACTGGCGGCGCTGTTCGATGGCTCCCTCGTGGGCGGCGAGCCGAACGCGAAGACGGTGTGGCGTGACCGCCCACTGGAACAGACGCAGGTGCTCTGAAACGGTTCGATACAGCAAAGAGGTGGGCCTCCCGGATACCGGTATGGGTACGCCGCTCGACTCACGGGAGGAGCAGGCCGTCGAAGTTCTCGATCGACTCTACGAACAGTATCCCGAGCCGGAGATCTCGTTGACGTTCTCGAACAGACTGGAGCTTCTGATCGCGGTGATGCTCTCGGCGCAGTGTACCGACGAGCGCGTCAACTCGGTCACCTCGGCGCTCTTCGCGAAGTACGACGGCCCCGCGGCGTACGCCGAGGCCGATCAGGAGGAACTCGCCGAGGATATCTCCTCGATCACCTACTACAACAACAAGGCGAAATACATCCGCTCGGCGTGTACGGACATCGTCGAAAAGCACGGGGGCGAGGTTCCGGACACGATGTCGGAGCTCACCGATCTCGCGGGCGTCGGTCGCAAAACGGCCAACGTCGTCCTCCAGCACGGGCACGATCTCACCGAGGGGATCGTCGTCGACACGCACGTCCAGCGCATCTCGCGGCGGCTCGGGCTGACGACCGAGCGGCGTCCCGAGGCGATCGAGGCCGATCTGATGGGGATCGTTCCGGAGTCGGAGTGGAAGGAGTACACGCACCTGTTGATCAGTCACGGTCGCGAGACGTGTACTGCGCGGAACCCCGACTGCAAGACGTGCGTTCTCGAGGACATCTGTCCCTCCTCGAAGCTGGATCACGGGGTCGATCTGGCCGACGGAAGCGAGTGGTGAGAGGGACCAGCTCCGTTGGCGGACGTCGATCGCGGGATCAGACGTAGAGTGCGACGTATCGGGCGGTGCCGCTCAGGAACGCGATGATCCAGCAGAGAACGTATCCGAAGACGCCGATCCGAAGTCGTCGCCGCCAAAACTGCATGTTCTCGTCGCCGATCTCCGAGAGGAGGACGTCCTCGTCGTACTCCGTGTAGAGGTTGTGTTCGTATTTCGCCCGGAAGATGCGGACGATCCCGGTGAAGCCGAACAGGAGGAACGCGTACGCCTGCAGGCCGAAGAAGGCGTGAAAGGCGACCAGTCCGCCGAGCTGCTCGAGCACTCGCGGGAGCATCCAGGTGACGAGCGGCACCGTCGTCAGCGTCAGCCCCACGACGATGAACTTCAGGTGGTAGACGAGAACGTCCCACGTCACCGCCTCGGCGTCGATCATGATCCACGCGCCGTAGACGAAACACGGAAAACTCGCCGCGACGGCGACGAGGACGATCGTGGCGATCGCGGCCTCAGAGAGCATCGTCGGCCGTAGGAACGTCGGACGCTTTACTGTGCCGTGTTTGGTTCGGTCGGAAAGCGTAAGACTCGGCCGTCCGTAGCTGCCGTGATGGCAGACTCCCGGCAGTCGTCGAGCGAAGACGGGAATGCCGACGCGGACACCGACCCGACCGAACTTTCGACTGCGGAGCTTCGCGCTCGCGTCGACGAGAAGTACGACTTCGAGGATTTCGGTCCGGATCAGATGCGCGAGATGTCGGCCGTCGAGTGGGAGGCGGCGTTCGACGCCGAAACGTGGATCACCGGCGAGGAACTGTTGGATCGAGTCGAGGCCGAACTGCTGTCGAACGTCGAACAGCGGGCGGTGTTCGCGGTCGTCGAGCGGGTCGGCGAGGGCGACGACGACCGCGTGGTCGCCTACTCCGACGAAGGGTACGCGATCGTCCGTCCAGACGGATCGATCACCGGCACGGGTACCATCCTCCGGGACGTCGAGCCGATGGTGGCGCTCTGTGCGATGGAGTCCTACGACGTCTCGGAACCGTCCGAGAACGCGGGATTACCACATCCCGACGCCGTTCCGGAGCGGAGCGGCGATTTCGGCAACCGGATACTCCAGCTCGTCGCCGGTGCGACGCTGCTCTCCGGGGTGGTTCTGCTCGGCGTCTGGATCGCAAGCGTTCCGGGGTTCGTCGACATCGGTGCCGCCGGCGCGATCATCGCGGCGCTCGGATTCAGCTTTCTCCTCATGGGTCTCTTCCTCTTTTTGACTGTGGCGAACGCGCGACTCTCGGACCGTATGCGGTCGGCGCAGTATCGCGACCGACTTCGAGCGGTCGGTGCGGGCGTCGACGAGCGCCCGGGATTCCTCCCGGACGAGGCGTTCGAGGCGGGCGGACGCGAACTCGAAGAAGCCATGGATCGCGTCCACCGCGAGGCCCTCGAGGCCGCCGAGACGGACGAGCGATAATCCCCGCAAGCAGGGGTGAAACCCCCCGTTTCCCGCGACTGACGCGCGCGCCATCGGTGGGTTTAAGCCCGAACAGTCCGGACCGTCGAACGTATGAAACGGCGGGACTTCATGCGGACCGCTGGCGGCGCCACAGCCGTCGCGGCCGCTACTGCGGGCGCGGCTACACCAGCGGCCGCACAGGCCGAGGAGCCCGACTTCGGGCCCTACTTGGACGACGCCCGCGAGTTCGACACGACTGACGATCGTCGCGGCCAGGAAGAGGTAACCGTCGCGGTCGGCGCCGGCGACGAGGGCCTCGCGTACGATCCGGCAGCGCTGTGGATCGACCCGGGGACGACGGTGATCTTCGAGTGGACGGGCGACGGTGGCGGTCACAACGTCGCCCGGGAGGCGGGGACGGAGAACTTCGGGTTCGACGAGATCATCGCCGAGCCGGGGGTTCATTACGAGTACACGTTCACCGAGGAGGACGCCGAGGAGAACGACGGGATCGTGCTGTACAAATGTACGCCCCACGAGGGTCAGGGGATGAAAGGCGGGATCGCGATCGGCGACGACGTCCCCACCATCGATCCCGCGGAGGCCGCCGTGAAGGACCCCTCCGATTTCGGAACCGACATCCACGAACACTGGGTCGGCGTCACCGTGATCCTCATGATCGTCGTCTCGCTGGTGTTCACGTTCTTCACACTCAAGTACGGGGAGTCCCCACACACTAGCGGGGCCAACTGATCATGTCCGACAACAGCTACGGCGAAATCCACCGGTACGAACCCGCCCGCGAGAGTACCGTGGCCGCGATCACGATCGCTCTCCTGTCGATCATCCAGATCGTTTTCGTCGGCATCTTCACGTTCGGATTGGCTTCCGGCTGGGGACTCACCGAACAGGGGAACATCCTCCTCGGTCTGCTGCTCGCCGCAGTTTTCGTCAATCTCGCGTTCATCCTTCTTCTGTACCGCAAGGAGTTCCTCCCCGACGTGATGGTCGTCAAAAAGCGCCGTCGCAAGTGGGAGGACCTCTACGTACGTGAAGAGGACATCGCCGGTGAGGAGATCACCGACGGTCTCGGCGAGAAATTAAAGCGCGCGATCTACCCGTATTACAAGAAGTAACAATGAGCGAAGACAAATACCCGAGCGAATCAGGACGGAGGCGGTTCGTCAAAGGCGTCGTCGGCAGTGCCGCCCTCGCCAGCGTCGGCGTCGGCGGCGCAGCGACGATAGATTACGCGACTCAACCACAGGGCGAAGGCGGCGGCATCACGCCGTTCGTCGGCATCGAGCGCACCGCCGGTCCCGCACCGCGCGGCATGCCGTTCGTCCCTGTCGAAATAGACGACGAGGGGTACATCATGGGCGTCTGGCCCGACGTCGAGGAGGTCGAGGAGGGCGGTCTGACGATCGAGGTCGCCCGGATGGAACTGGGCGGCCAGACCTACGCCGGCGACTGGTTCCAGTACTGCGGTCGGCAGAACGCCCCCGGCGTTCGCCCCGACGAGGATCAGGACAACTACTTCCGGTCGATCAGTAGCCCCGATTACGAGTGGCAGCAAGACGAGATGGACGAGGGGGATCGGCTCCACATCGACCACCTCGACGACTACGAGACGTGGGGCAACGAGATCGGTGCCGACGGGATCGGCAAGGGCGCCGAGTGTCGCTGGCGGTCCGAGGACGTCGACGACGGCCGGCTCCCCGTGACGGTCATCCGGAGCACGAAGGTGCAGGAACTCATCGATCAGGGCGGTCAGGTCGGCGAGTGGATGGAGGCCGCCACCGAGGAGAGCGTGATGGCGTTCCTCAACGTCTGTACGCACTTCTGCTGTATTCCGGGCTACAAGAGCCTCGGCGAAGCAGTCCAGTTCGATGCCGCTGACGGCGTCTACTGCCAGTGCCACCAGTCGGTGTACGATCCGTTCAGCCCGACGTTCGACACGTTCATCTCGCTACCCAGACCCAACTAACAATGAGTATCGAACGCAAAGACGAGTTCGACCGCGACGAGTGGCTCGCCGAGCGCGACCTCTCGCCGGTCGAGGAAGTATATCTGATCAGTTTGATGTGGCTCGACAAGCGGCTCCGGATCGTCGACTATCTGGAGCTGTTGGAGGACATGTACTACAAGACGAACCTCCAGATGCCGAAGAGCCACACGGAACAGTACAACCTGGACAACAAGTTCTGGTACTGGTATCCCCTCTACGCGCTGGGATCGTTCAGTACCATCGCCTACGTGGTCGCCGCGATCACCGGTGCACTGCTCGGCTTCTACTACGCCCCCTCGACGGCATCGACGGAGGGAATGCGAACGGTCGCCTACTCGAACGTCCTGTTCATTATGGGCGATCTGAATTTCGGATTCTTCCTGCGGAGCCTCCACCGGTGGTCGGCACAGGTGATGACCGCCGCGGTCTTCCTCCACATGCTTCGAGTCTACTTCACGGGCGCCTACAAGGAGCCCCGCGAACTGAACTGGATCCTCGGCATCGTGCTCATCAGTCTGACGATGGTGTTCGGCTACACCGGCTACCTGCTGCCGTGGAGCCAGCTCTCGTTCTGGGCCGGTCAGATCGGCGTCGAGATGGCGCTCTCGATCCCGCTCGTCGGCGAGTGGGTCGCCCAGCTCATCTTCGGCGGCTTTACGCTCGGCGAGGCGACGCTACAGCGGATGTACATCCTGCACGTGTTCATCCTCCCGTTCGTGGTGACGGCGCTGATCGCCGTCCACATCGGAATCGTCTGGATGCAGGGGATCGCGGAACCGCACTGATACAATGACTGACGACACAACCACCGACGGCGAACCGAGAACTGACGGCGGAACGGGGATCGTTCCGCAGGACGATCAGGCTCCGACGTGGACCGAACGGAAGGCCCGCACGCAGGGACTCGCGAGGCTCACCTACGAGTATTTCGAGCGATCCCGCAGAGAGGACGAGGATCTCCGACACGAGTCCGACTACGTCGAGCGCGACGTGCTCGCGTTCCCGACGTGGCCTCACGAGATGATCCGCAACCTCGCGATCACCTCGTTTTTCATCGGGGCGATGTTCTTCATCTCGGCGGCGATCCCCCCGCACATCCCGAGTCCGGCGAACCCGGACGCGACCCCGGCGGTCATCCTGCCGGACTGGTATCTCTACTGGTCGTTCGGACTGCTCCACCTCGATCCGATCAACCCCGAACTGGCACTGCTTGGCGGCGAGAAGCTGATGAGCGACCGCGTCTATGGTGTGCTCGCCAACCTCGTCGTCGTCGGCTTCATCGCGATCGTCCCGTTCCTCAACAAGGGAAGCGCCCGGCGACCCGTCGAGGAGCCCTTCTGGGCCGCGCTGGGCGTCGGCGGTATCGTCTTCGCCTTCACCATCTCGGTGCTGCCGGTCCAGAACCTCGTCGCCGAGACGTTCCCGATGACCGTTCCGGAACTGTTCACCCTGACGTTCATACTCCCGGTCGTGGCGTTCTTTCTCACCTACTCGGTGCTGAAGACGATGCGAGAGGGGTACATGTTCGAACTCAACCGTCGGTATTACCGGCTCCGACCGCCGAAGTAACGCCGACCTCGATGTCCTCTCGCGACGAAGCTGAAACTTCCGACGCCGAAGCTGCCACTGACACCGACGAGCGCGTCGGTCGGGAGGTCGTCGTGCCGCTCCGGATCTACAAGACGATCACCGTCTTTTCGACGCTCATCGCGATCACCGCGATCCTCGCAGGGTTCGTCATTCTCGATCGAGCGACCCAGCGGGCGACCGCCGCACCCGACGATATCAACCTCCTGCTCGCGGTGTTCGCGCTCGTTCTCATCGCGGGCGGTGCCGCAGTCTACGCCTTCTCGACGCGGTTTCGGACCGCGGGAATGGGAAAACCTAAAGACGACACCGACGAAATCTCGGATAATGGCTGACGAATTCGCCAAGGGACTCGGTATTCTCACGACCGCCGGGCTCGTGTGGATGGCCGTCTCCTCGTGGCTGACGACAGCGGGATTCGAGAGCACGCAGCTCGTCGCACCGCCGCCGGAAGATCTCGGTACGTACGGAGAGCTCGCAATACTCGTCCGGGAAGTTTCGATGTGGTTCGCTATCTTCGGCGCGCTCGCCTTCTGGGTCGCTATTCCGGCTGGTCGAGAGATCCAGCGAGCCCGCGCCGAACGCCGCGAGGAAGCGTAGTTCTTTTTCACTCTGTCGTGACGAGAGCGAACCGCTTCGTCGAGTGAAAACAGTCCGACAGTTCGTTCGCGATCACTCGTCGGCGACGTTACGCGCTCGACGATCGGGTGGAAGGTCGGTGGTCTTCGGAACGAGTGACGGCTCAGTCCATCGGGTTCAAACGATGAGATCCCAGTACGGGGCGACGACGAAGAACAGCGCCTGGTACGTGATGTAGAGGAACGCGACGAGCGACGCACCGATCGCTCCCCACGGTCGCTCGACATCCCATCCCTGCCGCGCTTCGACTTTCCTCGATTCGAACTCGAAGAGGTCGGTGAGGAAGACGCCGAGGACGAGAACGGAGATGATCATGCCCGCGTGCCGGGAGACGGTGAGGTAGTAGAACGCGCCGACGACCAGGAGGAAGTTCGTCGCGACGCGGAGCGGGTTTCGTCCGATCGTCTCGGCGCCCTCGGCGGCCTGTTCTTTGATTTGGCCGAATTCGAACGCTCGTGCCGCCATGTTGACGACGATGAGCACCAGCATGACGTAGGCGATGTACGGTGCCAGATACGTGTCCACGGGGCCGAACAGCGTCACCGATGGATCCATATCTCACCGTCTGTCCGGGGTCCATTAAGGTGTTTCCAATTCGACCCCGTCAGATCTCCCGCTCGACGACGAAGTCGGCGAAGGCGGTCAGCTGGGATTTCGTCCCCGACCGTAACTCGACAGTGTCGAGTTGCGTCTTCGCGGAACTCGACAGTTCCTCCGCGACGCCGCGGGCGTACTCGATACTGCCGGCCGATTCGAGGATCCGGGTCGCCTCGAGCACCTCCTCGTCGGTGTTCTCCTCGGCCCACAGCAGTTCCTCGAGACGCGCGGCGTCCTCGGCGGGCGCGTGTTCGGACGCGTGGATCGCCAAAAGCGTCTTCTTCCCTTCGCGGATGTCGTTTCCGAGCCCCTTGCCGAACTCGCCGCCCTCCTCCATGGCGTACTCGACGTCGAGTACGTCGTCGGCAATCTGGAAGGCGACACACATCTCCTCGGCGTACTTCGCGACGGCCTCCTCGTCCTCCGTTCGTCCGGTGACGATCGCGGCCAGGCGGGCGACGATCCGTCCGAGACAGCCCGTCTTGCAGGCGCACATTTCGAGGTATTCGGGCTCCGAGACGCGGATTTCCTTTTCGTTGTGCCAGACGATGTCCATCCCCTGACCGAGGTGAGTTCGATTGAGCTCGTGGGTGAGCATCTCGTAGGCGTCGAGGCGAGTTTCGGCGGAGAGGCCCGCCGGGTTCTGTGTGAGTACCTTTAGCGGGAGGAAGTACATCGCGTTGCCGGCATTGAGTGCGACGTCGGTGCCGCAGCTGTGATGCAGTGCGGGTTCGCCGCGCCGGTGGGTGGCGCCGTCCTCGACGTCGTCGACGATGATCGTTCCGTTGTGGAGGATTTCGGGAATCGCGGCGTACTCCCGGAACGCGTCGGGGTCTTCGCCGAAGGCGCGGACGAAGAGCAAGAAGAGAACGGCTCGCCAGCGCTTGCCGCCGCGATCGAGCAGCTCCCACACCGGATCCGCCAGTGCTCGCTGGATCGCGGTCGAGTCGTACGCGTAGGTCGCGTCGCCGAAACGCTCCGCGAGGTAGGCATCGTCGATCTCTCGCGGGAGTAGCGACGCGATAGTGTCGTCGACCACTGGTCGCCAGTCCTCGAGCACGCTGCGCATGGCTCGTGAACTGGTAGCGCCAGCATAAAAACCTCCCGTGTACCACCGGAGGCGTGGGCTTTTCACCTCCGGGTTCGTTGTGCCGGCAGATGAGTAGACAGCGCGTCGGGGTGGTCGGTGATCTCGACTTCAGAAACGCCGTCGAGGCTGCCGGTGGTGCTCCGATCGTCGAACGCGACGCGATTCCGGACGCGTCGTTCGTCGTGGCCGTCGGCGACGCGGCAGTGGTCGATCTCGCTCGATCCGGCGTCGCGACGCCGGTGTTACCGATCGAAGCGGGTAACGGCCTCCGTTCGGTTCCCAGATCGGAGGGTGTGGCGGCGATCGAGCGTGTCGTCGGCGGTGCGTACTCGACGGAGACACACCCCGTACTTTCGATCGAGACGCCGGAGCGGACGATCCGAGCGCTCCTCGACGCGCTCTTCGTGGCCGCCGAACCCGCGCGGATCTCCGAGTACGGCGTTCACTGGTGTGGAGAACGAGTCGCCGAGTTCCGCGCCGACGGCGTCGTCGTCTCGACGCCTGCCGGGAGCGTGGGGTACAACGACGCCGCGGACGGTCCGCTCGTCGCTCCGGAAACGGACGCCGTCTCGATCGTCCCGGTGGCGCCGTTCGCGACCGATCCGAACCGATGGGTGGTTCCGATCGAATCGTTGACCGTCACCGTCGAACGCGACGAGACGCCGGTCGAACTCGTCGTCGACGGTCGACGCGAAACGGAGCTTTCGGCCGGCGTCCCCGTCCGCTTCGGCTGTGCCGACGCGATCGAAACGATCGTCGTTCCCGAAAGCCGCGCGTTTTTCTGAGGGGATTTATACGGAGGCACCCCGGAACCGTAGTATGGAGTTCGATTTCGATTACGACCTTCTCCGATCGCTGACCGAGGTTTGCGGTGTGCCGGGGTACGAGGACCGCGTCCGGGAGATGGTTCGCGAGGAGCTGGAGCCGGTCGTCGATCGAATACGGTCGGACGCGATGGGAAACGTGGTTGGTTCCGTCGGCGACGGTGACTACGACGTCGTCGTGGCGGCTCACATGGACGAGATCGGATTCATGGTGCGCCACGTCGAAGACGGGTTCGCCGAACTGGACGCCCTGGGCGGGTGGGATGCGCGAATCCTTCGAGCTCAGCGGGTGACGGTTCACACCGACGACGGCGACGTGCCGGCTGTCATCGGTTCCGTCCCGCCGCATACGCTCACCGAGGAACAGCGGGAAGAGTCGCCCGAAGTGTCCGACGTTCACGTCGACCTCGGCGTCGAGGAGGAGGTTGCGGCGGAGCTCGTCTCGATCGGCGATCTGGTGACGCTCGAGCAGACGACGGAGCTCATCGGGGATCACATCAACGGAAAGGCACTGGACAACCGGGTATCGGTGTTCGCGATGCTGGAGGCCGCGCGCCGAGTCGAATCACCGGACGTGACGGTTCACTTCGCGGCGACGACCCAGGAGGAGGTGGGGCTCCGCGGTGCGGAGGCGCTCGGCGTCGATCTCGATCCGGATCTCGTGATCGCGCTGGACACGACAGTCGCGAACGACGTTCCGGGGTTCGACGAGGGCGAGCAGGTCACCCAGCTCGGTGGCGGGGCCGGAATCAAACTGAAGGACTCGAGCGTCATCACGAACCGCAAGGTCCACCGGCGGATGCGGGCGGTTGCCGAGGAGCGGGAGATCGATTACCAGTACGAGGTGCTCCCAGCCGGCGGCACCGACACCGGGGGCCTCCAGCGGACGTCCGGCGCGACGCCCGCCGGTGCGATCTCTGTCCCGACGCGGTATCTCCACACGCCGACCGAGAGCGTCCACGGAGACGACGTCTCGGCCGTGATCGAACTGCTGGTCGGGTTCCTCGAGACCGAAGACGGCGAGCACGACTACACGCTGTGATCAGTCGAGCTACGACTCGAGTGTGCGCGCGTCGGGATCCCGAATCGACACCGTTCCGACCAGTTGCCGCGGTCGAACTCCGTCGGTGGGAATGAACAGATTCAGTACGGGGTAGCGATAACTCCCGTCCATGAGTACCGAGATGGGTCGCCGGGGCTTCATGACCGCCGCAGCCGGAACAGCCGCAGTTGCTGCTGGCTCCGGTACCGTGGCTGCCCAGGAGATCCCCGATTTCGGACCGTACCTCGACGACGCCCGCGGATTCGACGACAACGTAACCGACCTTCGCGGCGAAGAAGAAGTGACGGTCGCGGTCGGCGACGGCGACGAGGGCCTCGCGTACGGCCCGGCGACGATCTGGATCGACCCGGGGACGACGGTGATCTTCGAGTGGACGGGCGACGGTGGCGGTCACAACGTCGCTCTCGAGGAAGGGACGGATAATTTCGGGTTCGACGAGATCATCGCCGAGCCGGGGGTTCATTACGAGTACACGTTCACCGAGGAGGACGCCGAGGAGAACGACGGGATCGTGCTGTACAAATGTACGCCCCACGAGGGCCAGGGGATGAAAGGTGGGATCGCGATCGGCGACGACGTCCCCACCATCGATCTCACCGAAGCGGGACCGGACATCGAGATCCCCGACGAGGCGCTCGCGCTCTCGGTCGCGACGGTGATCGCGATGGGCGCGACGCTCGGCCTCGGATACTTCTTCATGAAGTTCGGCGGAGATACAGGCGAGTGAAGCGTACGGCGTTCGCGATAACGATTTAGGTTTTCACGATCTCTCCTGAGGGTGTCTCTGATTCCCACGACCTCCGAGGAGGAGCGAGCGGCTACTGCTCGCGAGACCCACTGTGGGTATGCAAAGAATTACCACTGTCGTTGCCGTTTATGCTCTCATGGCAGTCACGGGAATTATCGGCTCGTTGGTCGCGTTCGTCATCGCCCTGCTGGTCGGTGGGCTCGCCATCTACATCAGTGCCAGCCTCGTCGTCGACGTCGACGACTACGGCCACGCCGTCGTCACTGCGCTTCTCGGCGCGATCGCGTGGGCGCTGACGGCGTGGATCCCGCTGATCGGCCCCGTCATCGCGTTGATCGTCTGGGTCGCCGTGATCAAGTGGCGCTACCCCGGCGGGTGGGTGAAGGCCGCGATCATCGGGTTGGTCGCCTGGGTTTCCGCTCTGCTCATACTTCTCGTGGCGAACTCGGTCTTCGGGCTCGGAATCGGCGCCTTCGGAATCCCCGGTGTGTAGGAGGGAACGATCATGTCGATACTGAAAACGCTGGGGATCGCCTGGACTGCCTGGAAGGTCGCCACGAAGCGGTTCGGTCCCGCCGGCGGCTTCGTCGTCGCCGCCGTCGTCGTCTTCGGTTACCTGTACATCAGGCCGTGGCTCGTCGAGAGATACCCCTCGCTGGTGCGGGCTATCGAGTAGTTCGAACATTGGAACGCAGTGCTGATAGTTGAGTTCCGAGAACCAACACCGAAACAATCCGTTCAGGGGCCTGCGGTCCGTCCGCATGGTCCGTGGGACCGAGGTCTCACGCTGTCCTAACGAGCGAGCCTCTCGTGGGTAAGCAAATCAGGGCGGGGTAATTTATACTGGCAGCGAAACGAAACCCCACCGGATTCAGCCGTCTGGGGGACGTCGATCTCGTTGTACCGACTCGTGTGGTCGACTGGCACGCCGACGGTTGGTTTTTACCGATACGCTGGGAACGGAATCAGTATGTACAAACGAGTATCGGCATTTGACGTCTATCGGCAGGCCCTCCCGGTGGTCCTCGTCAGCCTCGTTGCTGGTCTGTTCGCCGGGACGATACTGGGGAGCGAACCCATGCGCGATGGGATCGAAAGCGTTCCCGGAATTCTCGTTTTGCTGCCCGCGTTCCTGGCGACTCGTGGCGGTGTCTACGGCTCGCTCGGTGCACGGCTCTCGAGCGGGCTCCATCAGGGTATCATCGAACCGCGATTCACATTCGACCAGCGCCTCTCCAATGCCGTCATTGCGTCGTTCATCAACGGCATGGTCGTCTCCGTCTTCATCGCAGTCGTTGCTTTTCTCGTCCTCTGGATCGTTGCCGACGGTGGGAACCTGCTCCAGCTCGTCGGTATCATGGTCGTCGCGGGCGTGCTCTCCGCGGTCCTCATGCTCTCCGCACTCGTTACAGTCGTCTTCGTGGGTTATCGACGGGGACTCGATCCGGACAACATCGTCGGGCCGCTCGTCACGACGCTCGGTGATGTCTTCGGTGTCGTCTTCCTGCTCGTCGCCATCTACCTCGTGGGGCTGTTGCTATGAGCGACGACTACGCGGGTGACGATCTCACCGGCCTGAGTGACTCGCTAGGGGAGCTCTACGAGGAGTTCGCCGGTTCGGAGGATTCCGCTGCCCAGTTCGACTCTCCCCTCGAAGACGATTGGCAGATCAGACCGATGGTCCTGACGATGGTGCCGCTCCTCGCTGCGCTTTCGATCCTTCAGATGGTTTCGGGCTCCGTCCTCGAGACGTTCGAGGAGGTCCTGTTGACCAATCCGGCGCTGTTGATCCTCGTTCCCGTACAGATCGGCACTGCCGGTAACCTCGGTTCGATCATGTGTTCCCGCCTTTCGACACAGCTTCACCTCGGAACCTTCGAGTTCACGCTCGACAATCCCGAGATCCGGTCGAACTCCGGTGCAGTAATCGGACTCGGTCTCACTGTCTTCACACTGGTCGGGGTCGCCGCGTGGGCGATTGGTCGGGCGCTAGGTGGTACCCTCGGGTTCGTCGACGTGCTAACGATTTCGTTGGTAAGTGGTACACTGTTGGCGGCGTTCGTCGTGATCGTTAGCCTGTTGGCCGTTTCGACATCGTATCGACTGGGATACAATCCGGACGATACGACGATCCCAGTCGTGACGAACGTCTGTGACATCACCGGCGTACTCATCCTCTTCGCCGTTATCACTCTCGTTTTATAAGCGACGGATCGTTGAAACCCATACCGCAGGATGAACTTATCTTCCCCCGGCGGGTTCTAACGATTGATTCATGGATGAGATCGCCTATCGTTCCCAGAACGTCCGGGAGACGCTCGTCGAACTAAAGAACACGTCGGAACTGGCGGTCGATCTGGGATACGCGGCTGCTCTGTACGACTATCGTGGGTTGGCCGAAGAGGTAGTCGAACTCGAAGCCCGTGCGGACTCGCTGCAGTATCCGGCGAAGATCGCACTGATGTTGGCAGCGAAGCGATCCACCGACGCCGAGAAACTGGTCGGTATCGTCCAGATCGTTGAGGCTGCTGTCAGAATCACGAACGCGGCTGCCGACATCGCCGCTATCGTGCTCAACGACATCGGTCTTCCGGCAGAGGTTCGGGCAACGCTTCCGGATGCGGACGAGGTCCTCATGCGGGCGACGGTCAGCGAGGACTGCGAGGCGGTCGGGTCCACGCTCGGTGAACTGGCCTTCGAGACCGAGAGCGGCGTGAGTGTGATCGCGATTCGCCGGGGGAGCGAGTGGAACATCGCCCCCGACGACGAAGCCACTATCGAGGCGAGAGACGTCGTTATCGGGAGCGGTTCGGACGCCGGAGTGGCCGCGGTTCAAGAGGTGTTGACCGGCCGTGCTGACGTGACCGAACCGCCGCCACGAGCCGACGTCGGAGCGCTCGGGCGTGCGTCGGAACTGGTCATCGATCTGAAAAACATTTCGGAACTCGCAGTCGGCCTCAGCTACGCTGCGATCCTCTTCGACGACGCCGATCTCGCGGCGGAGGTGCGTGAGCTCGAAACCCGGTCGGATACGCTGAAAAGCGACATCGAAGCGTTAGTCATCGAAGCGGGTAGTCAGGTGACGGAGCCGTCCCGACTCCGTGGCCTGCTTCACCTGGCGACCGCGTCCGAAGTGATCTGTGACGCGGCAGTCAGTATCGCGGATATCGTCCTGCGGGACGGCAGCGTCCACCCCGTGTTCGGACGGGCGATCGGGGAGAGCGACGAACTCATTACGACGACGATCGTCGAGTCCGCAAGTGGGCTGGCGGGGGCGACCCTCGAGGAGCTCGAACTCGAGGAACGAACCGGCATGTCTGTTATGGCGATTCACCGAAACGCCGACTGGATTCTGCCTCCGAGTGGCGGTACCCGCCTCGAACCGGACGACGTTCTCATCGCCCGCGGCCCGGACGACGGAGTAGAGCTCCTGCGGTCGTGGTCACGGGCCTGATCGCTGACGTCTCCGTCGGACCGCGCGTTGCGCTGTGAGCGCGGCACGATCGTCGCGTTCACTGCCGAGTAGCCGAACAACCCGCGGGCGCTCAGTACATGGCGCTGTTCAACGATAGGATACGTATGAGCACATTGCCGCAGGGAACCGCAAGTTTGGAACTCTCTCCGACAGGGAGTGACCTCCGCAAGACCGTACTGGCCTCGATCGTGTTCTACCTGCTCCTGATCGCGGCGATCGCGGTGACGGCGTGGGGGAGCTCTCCGGAGCGCCTCCTTACGATCGAACACCTAGTCGTCGCCGTCGTCCCGTTCGTGATACTGCTAGTCGTCTCCGGGAAACTCGCCGAGATACGCGGCCCGGGAGACGTCGGGTTGATCCTCAGGCGCGAAGCTAGCCGGGAGTTCACCGCCGAAACGAGTGGCGAACTGCCGCAGGCGGAGTCCGTGCTCCGCGAACTCGAGCAGCAGTTCGGCGCTGACAGTCGGATCAGTTTCCCGAAGGGAGCTGTTACGTCCGATCTCGGCGATCGAATCAGAGACGCTCGACCGTCGGTGCTCTCGTTTACGATCGGTGAGCGCTACAGTAGCGAAGCGATCAAGGAGTACGTCCGACTTCACACGAAATACAGTCCGCGATTCAAATATATCGTGTTCAACGACGAGAGCGACCGGTTCGAAGGGGTGATGCGGTTCGAGGATTTCCTGCACCAGCTCGATCTCGAACCCGGAGGGGTGATCACGGGTACGGAGGCACCGGAACGTGTCGACGATACCGAACGGACGTCGAACGACGTCGGATACGCGACTGGCATGGTCGGGGATATCGAAGCGGGGGACGTCCTGACCCACGCAGCCGTCGTCACTCGCTCTATCCCCGCCGGTTCCTCGAGGAAACGAGCGCTCCGGGAGATGAACAGAGTCAACGGGTCCCTCCTCGCTGTCGTCGACGATACGGGGCGATACGCGGGCGTCGTTACTCAGGACGGCATCGTCAGGGAGCTACTGACGGATCTGCTTCGGGAGTCGTCCCCGTGAATCGAACTCGATTCGTGGCTCCGGTGGACGGCCGTCTGCAGAGCCGAGGCGGTTCAGTACCACCGTTCGAGGTAGCCTTTTACTCGCGTACGCCGAACTCCGGACATGGTTCGATACGGCGGCCTGACGGTTGACTGGCTCGGCTACGCGACCGCCCGGATCGAGGGGACCGACGCCGTCGTCTACACCGACCCCGGCCGCTACGGCACGCTCGAGGGGACCTGGAACGAGCGGTACGGCGGCACCGATCACCCGAGTGGCGGCGCCTACGACGCTCGAGACGCCGACGTGGTGCTCGTGACGCACGACCACCACTACGACGACGACGGTGTCGAGCGGGTCGCGAGCGACGACGCGACCGTCGTCGTCTACGAAGCCGTCTCGGCCGACGGTGTGGACGAAAACAGCGGTCGCGACGTTCGGGAACCCAAGGAGTTGCCATACGATGTTCGCCGCGTCGCCTACGGCGACGAGTTGACGGTAGGCGGCGTCGAGATCGAGGTCGTTCCGGCGTACAATCGAACGGACGGCCCACGCGCGGACGAGAGCGGAGCGGTTCCACACCCCCTCGGATTCGGCTGTGGGTTCCGCTTTGCGGTCGACGGTACTCCCTGTTTCTGGCCGGGGGACTCCGACGTCGTCGCGGAGCACGATGGATTGGACATCTCGATACTGATGCCGTCGATCGCGGAGAGTTTCACGATGGACCGCCACGATGCAGCCGATCTGGCCGAAGATCTCGCTCCCGACCTCGTCCTGCCGATCCACTACAACACGTTCCCGGGGCTGGAGTCCGACTCCGGCGCGTTCGCCGCCGACGTTGCCAAACGCGGTATCCCGGTCGTACTCGACGAAGGCGAGTTCTGAACCGGTAACTCCGAGTGACGATTCGAAACGCTCCCGCAAGGTGACATCCTCCCCGTACCGCAGGTGGGATATTTGCCGGTCTACGACACGACTTGCTCTCTCGTGGTGAACGTCCCGCTCTCGCGGTCGAACACATGTGTCGATGGCTGTGCCACACAGCCGTTACTCCTATCCTCGCCGTGAGGACTCGGAGTTATCTTCTGTCGCATATTCTCCGCCCCGTTGCAATCCGCGTTGGCTACCAACTCGCACGACGAGCAGACGTACAGACCACGGTGCTTCCGGTTCGACTTCGTGTTCTCACCACACCGTGAGCAGGTCTTACTGGTGTCCCACTCGTTCTCCTTCAACACCTCGACACCACGTATCTCGCCCTTGTATTCGAGATACTGGTAGATACGGTCGAACGCCCATGTATGCAACTTCTTGTTGCCAGTCTTACCCCAGTCCGAATCACGCACCTTCTCGGGCCAACTCACGGCGAGCGTTCCAACACCTCGTTCGACACACTCGGTGATGATGGTGTTCGTAAGCGTATGGTAGAAGTGCGTCTCGCGATCAGCACGTTTCCTGCGTGCCCACATTGACTTCTCCGAAGGGCTGTTCTCGCCCTCGGTATCGTACTCTGCTCGGGTGAAGTAGTGTTTGTCTTGCTTGAGCGAGTTACCCGGATACAGAACGTACTCCTCGGGGAACGCGACCGTGGCGATGTTCGTGATGCCAAGGTCGATACCTGCTACTTCGTCACCTGCGGAGTCGGTA
>SKTU01000061.1 GCA_007122455.1 Haloarculaceae archaeon
CCCGAGGAAGACGAGAACGCCGAGGGCCCACAGCACGGTGCCGACGGTTTCGGCTCGACCACCGATCCCGATATCGACCGTCGAAACGAACAGAACCACCGTCCCGACGACCGTGAACGGTAGCTGGATCGCCGGTGCTCGCGGGACGGCGAGCGTTCTGTCGAAGTACGACGGGACGAGCGCGTAGGCCTTCCCGAAGACGACGTGGAACACGAAGCCGTAGAGAGCGGCGACGATCGCGGTTGAGCGGTCGACGCCGACGAGGACGCCCAGCTGCCAGCAGGCGAACCAGACGACGCCGATCGCGACGAACGCCCTCGGCCATCGAGTCGCGGTCACGGGCGTCGTTCAACAGCAGTACATAAAAGGATGGATCAATGCGACGCGATCCCCGTCCTCCAGTTCGGTGTCGAGCCCTGCGAGGTGTTCGTTGAACCGACCGTTGATGACGACGCGGGCGTACGAGCGCGTCTGTTCGCCCTCGGGGTTCTTCCGCCACGTTCCCGGCGGCTGTTCGACGGGCGCCCAGCCGTGGGCGGTCGCGTCGGTTTCGGTTTCGGCGATCAGCAGATCGGCGACGTCGTACTCCGCGAAGAACGCCTCGAGGAACTCCCGGAGCGTCTCGCCCTCGAAGGCGAACGCCATCTCGTGTTCGCCGACGGCCGCCCGGACGTGACCGGTACAGCGAACGGTGACCGTCGTCCATCCGTCCTCGGCGTTTTCGGATACGGATTCCACGCTCATGGGTGACGCTACGCGTCCGGAACGGGAAACGAAAACGCCGAACGTGTTCGCCTCAGAGCGACTCGACGAGCGTCTGCGTTACCTCGTCCGATTCGACGATCTCGCCGCCGTGTTCGCCGACGAACGCCGCCGCAGCGCTCTCCTCGCTGAACGGGAGCAGTTCCGACCCCATCGCCCCCTGAACGCCGCTCTCGACGACGAAGACGGCGTCGTCGGGCTCGATGAACGTCTCCGGGGCGACCGTTCCGGCGACGTACGGATCCCCGTCGCGACGCTCGATCTCGACGTCGACCGCGGCGTAGTCCGTGAGGAAAGTCGCGATCGGTTCGTTGCCGCGCTGCCGCTGAGCGAACCGATCGGTGTATAGTTCGCGAACGCTGTCGTAGTGGGCCGGTCCGTCCCGATCGTCCGGGTAGTCGCCGTCGTAGTGAACCTGCCCGTTCGGGCCGTATCCACCCTCGATCACCATCCCGCAGACGTCGCACCCGCGGCCCCCGTCGAGACTGATCGGTTCGACGTCGGTCTCCGGCTCCGATTCGCCGAGACAGCCCGCAACGGTGACAGAAAGGACAGCACCGGCACCACCGAGGAGCCGCCGTCGCGAAAGCGTGTGTTCGCACATGCTACAACCTCCGTCGGGAGACGAGCACCGACGCGATTGCGAGCGATCCGATCGCCCACGCGAAGAGGGCGGCGACGAGCAGACCACTCGAGAGGCTCGTCGCGGCGAACGCTGCCGCGAAGCCGCCGCCCGAGGTCGTCCCGAGCTCTCCCAACACGAGCACGCGGAAGCTCGTCGCCGGGTTCGCGAGCACGAACGCGGTGAGAACGAACTCGGGCAGTTCGAAGGCCGCGACGACACCGAGTGCGAGCAGGTCGGCGACGAGGACGAACCAGAGCCACGCCAAGAGCGCGAGTCCGAGCGCGTGGGTCTTCTCGCGGGCGACGGCGGAGACGAGAAACGCCACCGCGAGGAAGACGAGCCCGACGGCGACCGCACCGCCGAGGAACGCGAGGAACGCGCCCCAGTAGGCGGTACCGAACTCCCGGACGAGTAGCCCACCGGTCGCTCCGAAGCCGATTACCGTCGCGCCGGCGAGAACGACCGCGCGACCGAGATAGCTACCGACGACGACCTGGGCTCGCGAGATCGGCAGCGAGAAGACGACCTCTAGCCAGCCGTCCGTCTCGCGACCGACGACTGCGTCGTAGCCGAACGCGAGCGCCGCCAGCGGAACGAGATACACCGCGAGGCTCGTGAGGCTGGCGACGACCCGCTCCATCCCCTCGGGGCCGACCGCGGAGCCGCTGAACGTCGCGAGCATCGCGCCGAAGAGCCCGAAGAGTCCGACGAGCGCGATCGCCCACCGACTCCGGATCGCGAGCCGGTACTCCGTCCGGGCAACGGTGCCGACGCGGCGAAGCCGCGGCCACCGTCGTTCGTCGGTCGGACGCGCGTAGCCGGTCGCGTAGCCGCCGTCCGGCCGGGGATCGTCGGTCACGTTGCCACCTCCCCGAGCGCCTCGCGGAACGCCGAATCGAGCCCGTCCCGCTCGACCGTGACGTCGGCGATGTCGGTCGTCGATTCGACGGCCGCGAACAGTGCGGGCACCTCCGACGCCGAACAGCGAACCGCGACGGTGCCGTTCGTTTCGGCGGTTCGGCCGAACGCCTCCGCGGCAGCCGTGAGCTCGTCGGCCGATCCGTCAGCCGGCGTGAGCCGGACGGTGACGTCGTCGGCGTCGACGAGTTCCTCGACGGCGCCCTCGAGAGCGATCCGTCCTCGATCGAGGACAGCGACCCGATCGCAGACGCGCTCTATCTCCGAGAGCACGTGCGAGGAGAGCACGACCGTCGCGCCGGTGTCCTCGCGGACGCGGTCGACGATCCGATGGAACTCGACGACGCCGCGGGGGTCGAGCCCCGCCGTCGGCTCGTCGAGGATCAACACGCCGGGGCGCGGAAGGACGGCCGCCGCCAGCCCGAGCCGTCGGCGCATCCCGTTGGAGTAGCCCGAGACGGCTCGGTCGGCGGCCGACGTGGAGAGCCCAACAGTTCCGATCACGTCGTCGATGCGCCCGTCCCGCGGAAGCCCGCGCACGTCGGCGTGAAACTCGAGCACCTCCCGACCGGAGAGGGCGCCGGGGAAGCCGACGTGCTCCGGGAGGTAGCCGACGTCCTCGCGGAGCGACCGTCCGGCGTCGGCGACCGAGCGATCTCCGATCCACAGTTCGCCGCCGTCGGGGCGATCGAGCCCGACGAGCAGCTTGAACAGCGTCGTCTTGCCGGCGCCGTTCGTCCCGAGGACGCCGAACGTCGTCCCGTCGGGTATTTCCAGCGACAGCCCGTCGAGGGCCGTCACGGTGCCGTACTGCTTTCGAACGTCGTTAGCGGTGATTCGCATACTCTCTCCAGTCGTGCGGTGAATCCGCGAGCGGTTGTCGGTCGACGATACCTGGCGATTCGACGACGGGGAAGGAGCTCTCGGCGAGCCGGACGGCGTCGAAGGCCGGACTATCCGCGAAGACGGCCGCCTGAGGGTTCTCCCGAACCAGGTGCTCGACCATCCCCGCGGGCCGGTGGTGAACCTCGCTGGTGCCGTCACCGTCGAGGTCGATCGGTCGAGCGTCCGACCAGTAGTTGCCGCGGTCCGTCCCGTTCCAGACCGCGACCGACCGAGTCGTCGTCACGACGGCGTCGTCGTTGTCGATGACGCTGTTGCCGACGACCTCCTGTCCGTCGGTACCGGCCGTCGCGTGGATGCCGACCTCGTTCCGGAGGAGGAGGTTCTCCGCGAGGCGGTTGTCCTGGGCGTTGTAGACGTAGAGCCCGTTACCGTTTTCGACGACGACGTTGCCGCGGACCGTCGAGCGCTCGACGTCCTTGATCAGGATGCCGTGGCCGCTCGATCCCGTGTTGCGAACGGCAGTGTTGTTGGCGACGGTGAGTCGCTCGCTCACCATCAGCGCGTAGCCGACGTCGTTGTCCACCGCGAGGTTCCCCTCGAGACGGTTGTCGTTGGAGTACATGTAGTGGACGCCGTAGCGGTTGTTCCACATCGCGTTCTCCTCGGCGACGACGTCCTCGGTCCAGGAGTAGTAGATGCCGTCACGGACGTTCGTGATCTCGTTGTTGCGAATCACCGTTCCCTCGGTCTCCCAGAGGTGGATCCCGTTCCCCCGGTCGACGCGCGGATAGACGTCCTCTCTTCCCTCGATTCGGCTGTCGGCGACGGTGACGTCGTCGGCGCCGTTGATCCAGACGCCGAACGCCGTGTCGGTGACGTGCAGGTCCGTAAGCGTCGCTCGGTCGCCGTCGACGAAGACGGCGCCGTCCTCCTCGTCGACGCGGTCGCCGCTGTTGTGGAGCCAGAGCCCCTCGACAGTGACGTTTTCGGCGGCGACCGTGACGACGCTGTCCTCGCCACCGCCGTCGATCGCGGCGCCGTCGGGCCCGGATCGCACCGTCACGTTCTCGGTGGTGAGGACGAGCCGTTCCTCGAACGTTCCCTCGAGAACGACCGTATCGCCCGGTTCGGCGGCGTCTATGGCGGCCGAGGCGCTCTCGAACTGCCGGTCGTCGATCGTCGCGCTCCGTTCGTCAGCGACGTCGGGGGGTTCGACCGCTCGATCGAGATCCAGATCGAACGACTCCGTCTCGCCGTCGTCAGCGGGCGCCGCGACGGCGAACGGGATCGTGAGCGCGAGCGCCACGACGGCGAGCGCCGCGATCGGGAACGCGATCTCGAGGCGGTTCATCGATCCGACCCCCTCTGTGGTCGGTTCCGGAACCGATCGACGGCGCCGGTCGCCGCTCCCTCGATCCGCCTGGCGACGTCGCCGAACGTCGCCGTGCTGTTCCGGGCGAAAAACGCCGCCCCGAGCAGTGCGACGGCGAGGATCGTCAGATAGCCGCCGGGGCCGAACCACGCGAAGCCGCTGATGTTCGCGATCTCGTAGCTCCCGAGTATCGGCGGCGTAAAGCCGTCGACGCCGGTCAACGGTGCGTTCGGATCCAGCGAGTGGCCGGCCTGATAGAGCCGGTACTGGATGATCGCGAACATGCCGGCGAAGGTGACGACGGTCCCGACGAGTTGGCCGGTCAGTCCGAGCTTGAGCTTCCGCTCCGTCGGTGCCACGGCGACGAAGACGCCGGCGGCCGCCACGGCGACGAAGGCGACCGGACCGAGCAGCCACTCGAGGGTTCGTATCGACGCCTCGTGGACCGGGAAGTTCGGATCGACGTACACCGGATCCGGGTAGTAGAAGCCGACGTATCGGTTGAGGCTGTGCACCTCCGCGTAGTCGCCGCCCAGGCGCGGATAGGCGTACAGATCGACGACGAGCGCCTGCCCGGGGTACTGCGGCGCGGTGAGCGTGATGCGCCACATCGGCAGCGCGAGCGCGACGAGCAGCAGTCCCGCCGCTACGAGCGGCAGCCCCCGCCGGAGTTCGACGAACCGCGCGAGCGACGACCGCATCGGTTCAGTCCTCCGGTTCGACGATGAGCCGCGAGCGCATCTCGAGGTGGAGCGCGCTGCAGAAGAACGCGCAGTAGAACCAGTAGACACCCGGCTTGTCGGCCTCGAAGGTGACCTTGCGCGTCTCCTGCGGTGCGAGCTTGACGTTGATGTCGTACTCGGGGATCGCGAGCGAGTGGAGGATGTCCGACGTCGTCTCGATGTTGGTGACCGTCATCTCGACGGTGTCTCCCTCCTGGACGGTGATGTCCTCGAAGCCGAACTCGTTGCGCATCGAGTACATCTCGACCTCGACGCGGTCGTCGGCGACCCGTTCGATCGATTCGTCGCCGGCGCTGACGTGGTCGAGTTCGAGGTCGTCCGGATCGTAGACGTCCGCGGGGTCAAGCTTCGACCGGTGACAGATCGAAGCGTCGTGCGGTTCGGCGTACGCGGGCGAGTCCTTCACCAGCTGCATCCCCTCCTCATCGTCGCCGATGTAGATGAGCTGGTCGTTCTCGGGATGAACCGGCCCGACCGGCAGGAACCGATCCTTCGAGAGCTTGTTCAGCGAGATGAGCCAGTCACCCTGCGGATCGGCAGTGTACGATTCGGCGGCGATGAGGTGGCCGGGATTGTAGTGGACGTCGATCTTCTCGATGATCGGTTCCTCGGATTCGGGCTCGGCCTCGACGGCCGCCTCGATGTCCCACTTGACGACCTGGGAGTCGATGAAGAGCGTCGTGTAGGCGTGACCGCGCCCGTCGTAGGCGGTGTGGAGCGGCCCCATCCCGAGCCGCGGGCGTCCGACGATCGCGTCGGTCGGATCGTCGACGTCGTCGAGGGCGTCGATCTCGATCAGTGCCGTGGTGGGATCGAGCTTCCCGCTGGCGATGGCGTACTCGTTGTCCGGCGTGACGCTGACGCCGTGCGGGCTCTTCGGCGTCGCGATGTAGTGGACGATCGGGTCGCCGTCGTTGTGCGGGCTGTCCCGCGTTCCGTCGACGACTGCCACGTCGTTGATCGTCTCGTACTCGCCCGCCTCGACGAGCTCCTCGATCGCCGGGATGTCGAAGGCTTTCACCCAGTCTCGATCGGGGCGGGTCATCTCCTGTTCGTTGATCCCGCCCTCGCTGTTGTAGCCGGTCGCGAAGAACCACCGACCGTCCTTGCTGCCGTCGCCGTTGTCCATGTTGCCGTCGATCTGCACCTGCCACTCGACGTTCATCGTCTCGGGATCGATCGCCGCGAGCGTCGAGGTGTAGCTCTCCGGGTCGGTCAGGTCCCGACCGTCGTTCGGCATCGGAACCCGAAACTCGCCGACGCCGAAGATGAGGTCGGTGTCGGGGAGCTGTGCACAGGCGCCGTGGGTTCCCTGCTGGTTCGGGATGTCGACGATGGCGTCGGTCTCGAAGTATTTCAGGTCGATTCGGGCCATCCGGCCGTTGGCCTTGTCGTTGACGTAGGCGAAGCGGCCGTCGTAGTCGTTGTCCGTCTGACTGAGCCGCGGGTGGTGGGTGTCACCCCACCGGTAGCCGTCGAGCATCTCCCTGGATTCGTCGTCGTGACCGTGTCCGCGGGCGCTCTCGACGTTGAAGACGGGAATCCGCATGATCTCCCGCATCGACGGGAGCCCGTGAACCCGAACGTCACCGGCGTGGCCGCCGCTGAGGAACGCGTAGTACTCGTCGTGTTCGCCCGGTGGGACGTCGTGGTCGGGAACGCCGGTCGCCGTCTCGCCGTCGTCGTCGTTGTTGAGCACGCCGGTACAGCCGGCGAGCGAGCCCATGGCCCCGGCTGCCGCGCCGGCCTTCATGAAGTCGCGTCGGTCGAGGCCGAGCTGGGGCAACAGCAATCGATTGTCGTCGTCGGTCTCGCTCACATCGGTCCCGTCGTCGTGGGTCGTGTGGTCGGTCATAGGTGGTCGGTGGCGTGGTCGGCGTGCCACAGGCGGAGCTTGCGGACCCACTCATAAACGCCCACAGCGGATTCCCGGCGGCTGGGACCATCACGAATATGTTCGCGTCGCTCGCTATCCGGGGTCCCGTCGGCGTCCCAGATGGCACGCTCTTCGAAGAGGATCGGGTGTACGCTGGACGGAAAACGGGTACGCGACGAACTGGAAATCGGGGTGCGCGCTGAACGCCTTGAGACGCCAACGTCTACTCGCGCGGAGAACGAAGAGCACGTTACTGACGAGAAGAGCCGTTACCTGACGTCGACGGCGCCCTTCTGACCCGATGCCCTGTGCGGTTCACAGTAGTAGCGGTAAGTTCCCTCCTCCTCGAACGTGTGTTCGAAGGTGTGTCCCTCATCGCCGACCATCTCGCTCTCGAACTCGCCGTTCTCGTGAGTGACGGTGTGGGCGCCGCCCTCGCCGGTCCACTCCCAGACGACGGTCGTGCCGGCGTCGACGGCGATCGCGGGCGGATCGTACTCGAACCCCTGCGGGCCGGTCCCGTTCATAACGGTGACCTCGCTCTCGCCGGTCATGTCGAGGGTCCCCTCGTAGTTGCCGACGTCGTCGAACCAGTCGCCGTAATCCGGCTCGTCGTCGACGAAGTCGCCGTCCGGCTCCTCACCGCCGCTGCCACCGTTGCCGTTCGGATCGTCGTCGCTACAACCGGCGAGACTCACGGCAGCGATCGCGCCGCCGGCGAGCTTCAGGACCGTACGTCGGTTCGGATCGGTCATGTTACAACCGGCAGTTAGGGACGGATACGGATAAATCGGGGACGGGTGTCCCAAACGCTGGGACAGCGCAGTCGTTGATAACCCAAGGCGTCGAGTTATCCCGGTGCCGACAGTGAACTCCGACAGAGACGAGTGAGACGCAAACGAACTGCTGGTGAGGTCGATCGACACAGGCAATGAACGCACTCGTGGTCGTTCGCCGGGAACTGCGGGCGCTGTGGGGTGACGGCGCAGGGAAATCCCTCGTCGTCATCGCCGGCGGCTGGGGGCTGCTCCTCGGCGCACGGATGATCTATCCGGTGTTACTGCCGTATTTCAGGGAGTCGTTCGGTCTCAGCCTCACCGTCGCGGGCGTTCTCGTGACGATCCTCTGGCTCGGATCGGCGGTCGGACAGCTCCCCGGCGGCGTGTTGGCCGATCGGTACAGCGAACGGCTCATGATGACGATCGCCGCGCTCGTCGTCGCCGTCGCGCTCGTCGTCGTCGCCACCGCACCGACGGCCGTCGTCCTCTTCGTCGCGACCGGACTGCTGGGGCTCGGGCAGTCGCTGTATCCGATCGCGAGAATCACGATCCTCGCGAGCATCTATCCCGACCGAATCGGCAGCGCCCTCGGCGTGACGATGGCGACGGGAGATCTCGGTCAGACCGTCCTTCCGCCGATCGCGGGGACGCTCGCGATCGCGATCGCCTGGCAGGCCGGACTCCTCTTTCTCGTCCCGTTCCTTGCGATCGCCGCCGTCGCACTGTGGGTGACCCTCCCCAAAAAGACGGGAGGAGACACCGACAGTGGAGCCGACGCGCTTTCCCTCGAGGCCGCACGCACCGTCCTCGCGGAGATCCGACGGGCGAACCTCGGCTTCGTCGCCTTCATCCTCTTTCTGTACATCCTCATCTGGCAGTCGTTCACGGGGTTCTATCCGACGTATCTCGTCGAGGAGAAGGGGCTGGCCACCTCGACGGCGGCGTTGCTCTTCAGCCTCTTTTTCGCGATGGGCGTGATCGTCAAGCCGGTCGCCGGCGCTGCCTACGACCGGATCGGCATCCGCGGCTCGCTGGTGTTGGTGCTGTCGGGACCGGTCGCCGGCTTTCTGCTGCTGCCGGTGCTGTCGAGCTTCTGGTCGCTCGTGGCCGTGACGGCGCTCGTGAGCACGATGCTCGGCTCCGGGGCGATCACCCAGTCGTTCCTCGCCGACGCCTTCTCCGCGGAGATCCGCGGCACCGGCCTCGGCGTCGTCCGGACGGCGACGGCGACGCTCGGGGCGATGGGACCGGTGCTGTTCGGCGTGATCGCGGACCGCGGCTACTTCGACGAGGGGTACGTCATCCTCGGCGTGATCATGCTCGTCGTGATCGGGCTGACGCTCCGGCTGCCGAAACCGTCGAGCTGATCGGTCTCTATCCGCAGCTTTTTCCGCTTTCCATCGATAACAGAGCATACAGAATCGTGTCGACAGCTCCGATCACCGTACTGCACGTCGACGACGACGCATCCTTCGCCGAGTTGACGAGGGAATTTCTCCAGCGGGAGACCGACCAGCTCGGCGTGGTGACCGAAACCGATCCGTCGGCGGGGATCGACCGACAAGTCGGTACGGTTCGGTCAGCGGGACAAAGCGAGATAGCGCGACGTGGCGGCTCCGTGCAGGCGTGACACCGAACGGGAGCCACCACGGCAGGACGGCCCCGCGCCCAACCGCTGGGGAACAGCGGGTTGGAACGGGCGCCCAACTCGAGGGATGTCGACGAATCTAATAAGCACATTGCATGGACTATCAACCACGGAAGGGAGCGTCGACGATCGGCTTCCCGTCGGCGGATCTTCGCCGGTGGACGGCGTCGATCGTTCCGGCAGTCACGACGCCGCTCCGGGGTGGATCCGCGAACTGTAGAGGAGTGCGATACAGGCGGCGCCGCCGACGGCGCCGGCCGCCAGTACGGCGAAGCTCGCTCGCAGTCCCATCGTGTCCGCGAGGTAACCGATGATCACCGGGTAGACGGAGCTGCCGACGAGCGCGAGCGTCCAGATGTAGCCGAACGTCCGTCCCTCGTAGGCGGCGGGTGTGATGTCGCTGATGAGCGCGTCCCGGGCCGGGTTGAGACCGAAGAGGCTGACACCCAACAGGACGAAGACGACGAGAAGGACGAGCGGCGACAGCGACGCCTGTGCGAGCACGAGTAACGCGATCGCGCCGGTACCGAGCAGCGCGACGAGGACGGTCCGGTGATCGAGGACGTCCGTCACGCCGCCGACGACGAGCTGGGAGACAGCGCCGCTGATCAGCAGGACGCCGAAGTAGAAACTCGCCACCGACTCCGGCCCGATCTCGAGACCACCGATCGAGAGGGCGTAGCCGTAGACGTCGGTGACGAAGACGGGCGTGTACGTCATCAGCCCGTTGCCGGCGAAGAGGATGAAGAAGAAGCTCGCGACGATCGCGGCCATCGGAACGAGGAAGGCGAGCCCCGGCCCGTCGGCCGCCCCGTCCGTTTCGTCGTCGGCAATCGACGGCGGCCGCGTCTCGTAGGCGTCCCGGCTGAACGCGACGTACAGCAGCGCGGCGAATCCGAACCCGAAGAGGCTGACGCCGATGAGGATCCACTCCCACGCGAGGACGAGGATGAAGACGCCGACGAGAAGCGGTGCGATAGCGTCGCCGACCTTGGAGGCGCTGCCCCACATCCCGAGCACCTTCCCCTTGTTCTCGACGGCGACGTTCGCGGAGATGAGCGGATAGCCGACCGGATGGATGACACTGTAACCGACGCCGGCGGCGAACATCCCGAGCGCCATCACCTGGTACGTGCCGTCGAAGACGTGCCCGGCGACGGAAAGCGACGGCAGCCCGGCTCCGATCGTCGGCGCGAGCACGAAGATCAGATAGCCGATCCCCATCGCGAGAAACGCCGGCACGAGCAGATACTGTCGATCGTATCGGTCCGAGAGCACGCCCATCGGCGCCTGAAAGAGCCCGCCGGCGAACATGTAGACGGAGACCAACAGCCCGAGCTGCCAGAGCGACGCCTCGAGGTCGATGACGAGGATCGGAATGAGTGGCGGGAAGAGCCGCAGGAAGAGGTGCTGTCCGGCGTGGACCGACGAGATGAGCAGCCCGAAGAGAAGCTCCTCGCGCGGCATCGCGAACGTAGATCGCATGGGCGCCGTCTTCCGAGCCGACCACCTTTTACGTTCAGGTAGGGGCGCCGGTCGCCGGGACCGACACTGGTGCGACGAGAACTGACGACTGCGACGTGTCAGCTCTCGATCGATTCACTCGGCATCCGCTGGCGTGTCGAAATCGTGGAACGGTTCGCCGGTCTCCTTCGAGAGGATGTTGAGCGCGGCCGCGGCGCCGTCACCGGCCGAAATGACGGCCTGCCACTCCTCGAGACGGACCATCGCCCCGGTCGCGTACGCGTTTTCGACGCTCGTCTCCATCGTCACGTCGACGTCGACGACGTCGTCGTCGGTGAACGCACAGCCGAGCGACGCCGCGAGATCGCGGTTCGTTCCGGTCGCGAGGACGACGTAATCGGCGGCGTACGTCGTCTCCTCGGCCGTGACGTGGAACTCCGACCCGTTCTTGGTCATCCCGGTGACCTGCTGATCCTGGTTCCGATCGACGCCGAACTCGTCGACCTGCGCTCGGGCGACGTCGAGAAACGCCGTCCCGTCGATCGACTCGATGCCGAGATAGTTGAACAGGTGCGCGCTCCGCATCCACGTCCTGTCGGTGTCGAAGAGCGTCGTGTCGAGGCCGTTCTTGGCGGTGAACAGCGCGCCGCTCAATCCCGCGGGGCCACCGCCGACGACGATAACGTGTGACATATGGTTACAATAGACGTGATATTCAATAACTCTTCGTCGAACGAACCGGCGTCGGGTTCTCGAATCGCAGGAACGGACAACAGTCCTATCACACGGGAGACCGATCCGACGGTATGGTCCGACGGGTAGTCGTCGCGGTAGACGGGTCAGAACAGGCCGAGAAAGCGGTAGAGTACGCTCTCGAGCAGTTTCCGGACGACGAACTCGCGGCGATCTACGTCGTCAACCCGACCAAGGCCATCTCCGGCGGCGAATATCCAACGCAAGCGGTGCTCGACGCCGAAGAGAAGCGCGCCAGGTCGATCCTCCGCGACGTCGAATCGGTGGCGCGCGACCGCGATCGCGAGATCGCCACCGAATCGCTGTTCGGTCGTCCCTCGAGGGAGATCGTCTCCTACGCCGACGGGACGGACGCCGACCAGATCGTGGTCGGGAGCCACGGTCGAACCGGCGTCTCGCGGGTGTTGCTCGGGAGCGTCGCCGAGTCGGTCGTTCGACGGGCACCCGTTCCGGTGACGGTCGTCCGGTAGGGTGACCTCCGTCTACAGCCAGTTCTCGACCACCGACTGCCAGCGTCGCGTCCGTCGGTCCGGTTCGAACGTCGTCAGCCATTCGCTTCGGCGACGATACCGGCGAGTCGGATTCGGTCGCGGCGAGGTAGTTTAAGTTCACCAGGATCGTGAGCTTGGATCCAGACGAGGAGATCAGCTCGATGCGAACGAACTGGATCGGGGCGGAATCCGGACCGAGAGAGTACTGGAGGGCACCGTACACCGTCCTCTCGCTCTGTGTCGGTGCCTACTTCGCCGTCCGGTTTTCGCAGGTGGTCGTCGGGCCGGTGGTCCCGCTAGTGATCGGTGAGTTCGGCGTCTCACGAGCCGAGATCGGGATCGCGTTGACCGGAATGTGGGTCGGCTACGCCCTCGTGCAGCTGCCGAGCGGTGCGTTCGCGGACCGGTACGGAGCGCGCCGTATCGTTCTCGTCGCGCTGACGATCTCCGCCGGCGCGACGTTCGTCCTGGCAGGCTCGCCGACGTTTCTCGCGTTCGGCATTGCAACGGTCGGCCTCGGAATCGGTGCCGGGGCCTACTACAACCCGGCAACGGCCCTCCTGACGAGGGAGTTCGACGGGATCGGTGGCGTGATCGGAGTCCATCGGATCGGCGGTCAGGTCGCCGGCGTGGCGGCCCCGATCGCAGCGGCGATCGTCAGCGTCCGGTACGGATGGCGAGCAACGGTCGCAGTGGGGGCTGTCCTGGCCGTCGTGGTGGTTGGGCTCTTCGTCCGAACCCACACGGGGGCGCCACGGCGAAATCCTGAGACGCCGCTCCGGAAACTGTTCGATCCCGCAACCCTCCTACGCGTCGTAACTCGACCGCACGCACGGAGCACGACGTTCATGATGACACTCGTCGAGTTCGTGGGATTGGCCGCGATGGCATTTCTCCCGATCTTTCTCGTCGAACAGTACGGCTTCTCGATCGCGGGAGCGAACGTCCTGTTCGCAGTTTTCTTCGCGGTCTCGGCAATCTGTCAACCGCTCAGCGGGTGGCTCTCGGACCGCATCGGTCGGGATTCCACCGCCGCACTGCTGGCGCTCGCCGGACTCCTCGGCTACAGCGCGCTCGTCGTCGGTGGGAGCGTCCTCGTCGCCGTTGCGGCCGTCGTACTCGCTGGCGGCGCGCTGAGCACCACCCCGGTTCTCCAGGCACGGATGATGGACGGACTGAGCGGGACGAACCGGGGACGGGGATTCGGTAGCTTCCGGACGCTCTACCTGCTCGTCGGGTCCACCGGAACGGCGATCGTCGGAACGACCGCCGACGTCGCGGGATGGTCGGCAGCGTTCGGCCTCCTGGCAACGCTGTGGGGCGTGGTTCTCCTCTCACTCGTCGCCCTCCGATCGAACCATAAAACCGGTCCGATGCTTCCGAAGCAGTGAGAACGAGAGCGGGAGTTTTTGCCGACGTCTAGCGCACATACACGACCTATGAGTGACCAGTCGGACACCGCCGACCGATCGGCGAGCGAACCGAACGTGAGGGTGGTACGTCCTCGGGAACTGATCGACCCCGAGCGTCGGCGGTTGTTGACCGCGATGAGCGGTGCCGGAGCCGTCGTGCTCGCGGGCTGTCTCGAGGCTGACGACGACGAGGCGGTGACCTACGTCGTCACGTTCCTCGACGGGGACGAACGGATCGAGGTCGACGCCAGGGACGACGAAGAGCTACTGTACCCGGCACTCGATGCAGGGGTCGACATCCCCTACTCCTGTGAGGTAGGCAGGTGTGGACAGTGCACGGCGAAATACGACGGCGACGCCAACGACGTCGTCGTCCACGACGGTAACCATTACCTCGAGGACGATCAGATCGCTGACGGCTGGGTGTTGACCTGCGTCGCCTACGCCAGGGACGATTTCGAACTCGAAGTCGCCCATCCCGACGACGAATGATGCGCTCCCGTCGGGGGGCAACGGGTGGCGTCTATCGAATAGCGTTCCAGATTGATTTTCCACCTCGATCGCCGATCCGGTGACTGATCGGTACGAGCGTCGTCTCGGCACTCGAGATTTCCTTCGCGTGAGTACGGTGGATTGTGGACCATCGTGTCGACTTCACTCTCGGGGGTACTGGTTCGAGAGAGTTCGTCTCTCGTCACTGAGCGGGGCGAAGCTCCGCGATGTCCAAAAGAGCGTATCGCTCCTTTGAAGATCACGAAAATCGGGGATTTCCGTACGCCGACGCGGCACTCGTCTTACGTATCTGTAGACGGAAGTGTGTACCTTGCAGCAATTTTAAATATTATTTCCCGACAACTACACCGATCACTGGTAGCGATGTCGCGGCTGGGAGAGTTCATCCCACGACCGCAGTACGCTTATTCACACGTCGATCCACCGACTAGCTGTCAGGGTTCCACATCCCCTACCCGTTGACACCCTGACACAGAATCCGTCAGTTGCACGCCCGTGTGCTACTGTACTGATCGAGCCATCCGGCACGGGACGACGCCCACGGTCGGGCGATCAGTCACGTGCTATCTCTTCCCTCCCCCATGAATCTCGAAGTCGCTGCACCACCCGTCACCTCGTAATTCACGAGTATTAAAATATCAATTTTAAAATATACTCACAGGTGCAGTGTACCTCGATGAGTATCTCACGAAGTCGAACCGCTCGGCGGTTGTGGGTCGATTTTTCCGGCGACGTAGACGACGCTCCCGACTAACAACAGTATTCCGAGCGGCAGGAGCCAGAAGAACGCCGTCAGCAGAAGCCCGCTCGCCTGGATCCCGAGCGCGATGAGAATGACCGGACCGCAGCAAACCGTTCCGGAGAGTAGCGCGGGTAACGACGCAAAGAATCCCGAGCCGGCACCGATCCCGCACGCCTTTGGTTGCACGACAGCCAGGTAGGTGAGACTGAGGCTGATACCGACCAGTGTGGCGATGAGGAGGCCGATGGCAATGTTTCCCGGCGAGATCAACACTCGAAGCACGCCAGTGTCGAGGAGTGCGATCGCCTCGAATGACGCCGGACCAGTTCGTTGGAACAGTAGACCGCGCGGATCGTTTACGACGACGAGGGCCGGCGGCACATCGGTCCGCAGCGAGAGATCTTGCCCAGCCCACAGAAACGCTGCGAGATATCCCAGCGTGATACTTGCGGCGATGGCCAACGAATCGCGACGGCGGAAAACGAGACCGACGGCTGCCCGTGTACCGACGATCCGTTGCTTGACGGCCCCACCGAACCCGTTTCCGACACTCATTCGAGAACCACTGTGGATGGGTAATATCCATACCAGGCCAACCACATAGCGTCGAAGGCGATCTGACGTTCTAGCGGTAGGTCGTCGGGATCGTACGGTTCACCGCCGACTGTGTACCGGTTCCCGTCGGTTACGACGTCGAGGCTATCTGGGTTTCGATAGACGTATCCCGTGTCGAGTTCCGGCTCGTAGACGGAATCGTAGGCAACTCCGTTGATCGACCCCCCGATTACGGTATCCTTTCGAAGCTGTTCTTTCGTGATAGCCATTGCACCATCTTCGCTCCGGGTACCGATCACGACCTGCTTCAACGGGAACCGGTCGTTCGTCTGAAGCGGCGGAAACAGCGTATTTTCGTTCGAATAATACCCACTCGGTGGGAGGTAGTCGCCGTATGGATCGGAGCCGTAGTTTCGGGCGAAACCGGTGTCCTCCGAAAGTACTTGCGTATCGGGGTGGGCTGTTCGCCATCGCTTCCAGGTCGTCCAGATCACGTGAAACTCGTCCAGATACTCACCCTCGTGCGGTGCCGTGATTCCCCTTGCAAGTATTTGAGGCCAGTACGAATCCGTCGCTCGATCGAACATGACGAGATTGGTGTTTATGAGTTGACCGGAGACGCCGAACGTCGTCTCTCCGCGATAGAACCCCTGTGCCGTTCCGGTAAGGGGGCAATACGTCACTGCGACCGGTTCGCCACCGACGACGTCGTTGACGATTTCGTGCCAGACGAGAACGTACTGGGGATATGCCCGCGCATTGCCGTTTATTTCGACACCGAATACGGGGGATTCGTCGACGAGGTTTCGTGGGGATTCGTCGGCAGGAAGGAAGTTCGGATCGTCTATAGAGGGGATCCCGTCCGGTGGGGGACCCCCGGATCTCGCGTTATCGTTGAGTTCCTCGATGGTGTAGTCCTCTGGAAGCCGTCGATCGGCAGTTGGAGGGCCGGTTTGCCCGTCCCGATCGGTATCCACCGCCGTATCGGTTCCATCGTCGGGATTGGATCCACTGGCGCTACCCGAATCGCCGATACAGCCGGCTACTGTGGAGATCCCGACGCTACCCGCTACAGCAATGAGACGACGCCGTGTCAAGAAGGACATACTAACAGTAGGGTGTGAGAGCATATACCGGTAGTTTGAATGTGCAAACAGGGCGCACGACACCCGAGGTCGATACGTATCCGGTGATTTTCCGCCGACGGTGCCTGCTGATCGCTACGACGAGTGTTTTCAGCACGCTTCGAGTGGATCAGATAACCGCCGTATCAGTGATCCAACGATGGAGGTAGCCGAATGGACTCACGGGTGACCGATCGGTTCGGCGTCACTGTCGCGACGGCTTCGTTTGTTACGCTGGGAGCGAAACTCGACCGCTCGTTGCTCACCGAGTTCCATCAGCTCCCGGATGAACGCCGGGCTCCGGTCGACCTTCGTCGAGGACTGATACGCCCGCCCCATCGAAATCCGGCGTATCTCCGTTCGCTGGAAGTCGCGCTCGGGAAGGTGTCCCTCGTCGATCCACTCGTTGACGCGTTCGACGACTCTCAGCTCCTGATTGAGCGAGATATTCCCCGACAGCTCGTTACGCCGGTCAGCGATCTCTTCGAGCGACGTTGGTTCGCCCTCGCGCTGTTGTGGGTTGATCTGAATCACCCACAGTTCCTCAGGTTTCCGATCAGCGTCGACTGTCATCAGATCGTCGATCGGTGGGTTCTGCGAAAACAGCCCATCCCAGTGGTAGTGGCCGTCGATCTCGACGGCTTCGAAGATGGCTGGAACGGCTGCGGACGCGAGGACTGCCTTTGGTGTCACCGCCTCGTTGGTGAACGTCTCGAAGACGCCGGCGTTGATGTTGACCGTTCCGACGACGAGCTCGGGCGCGTCCCGGCCACAGAGATCCGGGACCGCGTCGAAATCGATGTGCCGCTCGAGCGTCTCCCGGATTTCGTCCTTGCCCACTTCCGGGCCAGGAATACTGTACGGGCTGACCTGAACTACCGGAGCGCCGGTGCTCTCGAGCCGTGACAGTCCGACGACGAAGTCGTTCATAAACCGATCGAAGAGGTCGGACGCCGACAGGTCGTTCCAGATAGCGTCGAGGAGTTCGACCGCCTTCCCCTCGTCGGCTGTGACAAGCCCGTACCAAGCCGCGAGTGCGTTGAACGCGCCACCGGAGGTTCCACTGATTCCGACCAGTTCGTGCTCGTCCGACCACTCGCGGAGGAGTCCCTTCAGAACCCCCGCCGTGAAGGCGGTGTGGCTTCCGCCGCCCTGGCACGCGATCGCCACTCTCGTGACGTCGTCGTTGTTCTCGGTGTCACTCATACGTCGTGGTGTAGCCGCCGTCCCAGAGCAGATCCCCGCCGTTGAGGTGCGTTCCATGCCGGGAAAACCCGAATACCAAGAGGTTTGCGACTTCAGCTGGTGTCATCATCTCCTTCGTCCGGGCTTGGCCCAGCATCACGTCCTCGACGACCTCCCGTGTGGATATCTCGCGCTCCTCAGCCGTATCCTCGATCTGATTCACCATTAGCGGCGTCAGCACGTAGCCGACGCTGACCGAGAAGCCGCGAATCGTCCCCTCGCCCTCGGCGGCGATCGCCCGAGTAAGTCCCTGAAGACCGTGTTTTGCCGTGATGTATGCCGGCTTGTCCTGCGTCGCGTAGTGGCCGTGAACAGAGGACATGTTGCCGATTGCACCAGCGCCGCCGTCGGTCGCACGTATGTGTGGCATCGCGAATTTAGCGATGAGAAACGGTGCCCGCAACATGATATCCAGCAGAAGATCGTACTTCTCCATCGGGAATTTCGGAATCGAGGCGATGTGTTGCATCCCCGCGATGTTCGCGACGTATCGGAGGTCACCCAGCTCAGCGGCAGCTTCGATCATCGCCTCGACGTCGGTGTCGTCGGTGAGATCAGTTGGAACCGGTCGTATCTCACCCGACGCATCCACGTCCGCCGCGAAATCGATCGTCTCACCGAGTCCTTCTTCGTCGATGTCCGCACCGACAACCGTGAGGTCATTCGCTGCGAGGGCGACTGCAGTCGCCTGACCGATGCCCGAGGCAGCTCCGGTCACGACTGCTACGCTTTCGGAGTCGAAGTTCGGATCGTCGAGGACGAGAAAATCCTCGACAGTCAGCTCTGGTATCGTCAAATCGAGTGCTTCGGAACTCATACTGTAGAAGTAGTAACGAGGGCGGAACCTAAAGGAGTATGTCGTATGTGTAGCCCGAGGACAGTGATGCTCGAACGTTCTGTCGGAGTTCGCGTTCGAGCACGCTTCGCCAGCTCGGGTGTTACTCGAATCGCTCCGAAATCGCCTCTTGTTCGGGGATCCATCCGATGAATTCGCCGCCTTCGAACGGAAGGTCGACGGACGCGATGTAGTTACAAAGCCCAACGTAGAAATCCACGAGGAGTTCGAGTGCGACGATCTCTGCCGGCGAATACTGTCGAACGAGTGCGTCGTGTATCTGGTCTGTGACAGTTCCGGATTCGATAGCGCGAGCGTACTGGAGGAGGACGAACTCGGCGTCGTCGAACACGGAAAGATCACCGCCCCCGATCGCCTGCATCTCCTCGACGGTGATGCCTTTATAGGCTGAACAGGCGAAATACCACGGCCTTCAGGCCGTGGATACGCGCCGTCACTCCGTGACCCAGTTCCACAGGCTTCGACAGAGCTGGATATTCCACCGTTCTCAATCCTAACCTTTAGAAGAAAGACGAGTATAAATGATTATACTGACGTTCAGAATGCTGGAAGTCCACCGCACCTATCGAGCGGAAACCCGCAACCACTCACAGGTCGCG
>SKTU01000130.1 GCA_007122455.1 Haloarculaceae archaeon
AGGCCAAAGACTCCGCGCCGGATGCCCACGACCCGTCGGAGACGGTAACTCCCATGATGCTGACGACGGATCTCTCCCTCAAGAAGGATCCGGAGTACCGGGAGATCGCAAAGCGCTTCCACGAAAACCCGGAGGAACTCGAAGAGGCCTTTGCGAAAGCCTGGTACAAGCTGATCCACCGCGACATGGGCCCGTCGGACCGGTTCCTCGGTCCGGAAGTCCCGGACGAGGAGTTCGTGTGGCAGGACCCTGTTCCCGACGTCGATCACGAACTGGTCGGCGACGAGGAGATCGCCGAGCTCAAAACGGAGATCCTCGAGTCGGAGCTGTCCGTCTCCGAGCTGGTCAAGACCGCCTGGGCGTCTGCCTCTACCTACCGCGACAGCGACAAGCGCGGTGGCGCAAACGGTGGCCGCCTTCGTCTCGAACCACAGAAGAGCTGGGAGGTCAACGAGCCGGAGCAGCTCGAGGCGGTACTTTCGACGCTCGAAGGAATTCAGGAGGATTTCAACAGCTCTCGATCCGACGGGGTCAGGGTCTCGCTCGCCGACCTGATCGTTCTGGGCGGCTCTGCGGCCGTCGAGAAGGCAGCGGCGGACGCCGGCTACGACGTCGAGGTTCCGTTCGAGCCGGGTCGTACCGACGCGACGCAGGAACAGACTGACGTCGAGTCCTTCGAGTGGCTCGAACCTGACGCCGACGGGTTCCGCAACTACTACACCGAGGGCGACGTGATGGATCGGTCGGCAGAGGAGCTGCTGGTCGACAGGGCAGACCTCCTGACGCTTTCGGCCCCCGAGATGACGGCCCTGGTGGGCGGTATGCGCGCACTGGACGCGAACTACCAGAACTCCGACCTCGGCGTCTTCACCGACGAGCCGGAGACGCTGAACAACGACTTCTTCGAGGTCCTCCTCGACATGGACTACGAGTGGGAGGCAGCCTCCGAAGACGAGGAGGTCTTCGAGCTTCGCGACCGCGGAACGGGTGAAGTCGAATTCAGAGGGAGCCGCGTCGATCTCGTCTTCGGATCGAACTCCAGGCTTCGAGCCCTCACGGAAGTTTACGGAGCCGGGGACGGCGAGGAGAAGCTCGTGAGCGACTTCGTCGACGCCTGGGGCAAAGTGATGCACCTCGATCGCTTCGACCTGGAATAATCCCGCTCCTCGATATCGGTAGCCGTCTTCGGGGTGTCGCCGGCACAGTCCGGTACGGCGTCCGTTCCCGATTCGCTCAGAACGTGTAGGCCATCATCACTTCGTCGACGGGCTCGCCGTCGATCGTGTAGTGGTCCCTGCGGATCGCCTCCGTGTTCCAGCCGTGTGCCGTGAGGAACTCCAGTGCTCGGTCGTTGACGACCGGAACGCTGTTGTACACTTTCCGGTAGCCGTTGGCTTCGGCCCACTCGACGCCGCGTTCGAGGAGTTCGCTGCCGATCCCGTGGCCCTGGTACTCTTCGCTGACGCCGACGGTCTGCTGGGCGATCTCCTGTATCTGGTCGACCTGCGAGAGGTCGAGATGGGTCCAGCCGACGACCTCCCCGTCGACTGTCGCGACGAAGAAGATCCTCGATTTCACCGTGTTGTGTCTGGTGACCGTCTCCTCGTAGAGGAGCTGTTCCGCGATGCTCTCCGCGACGACGTACGTCTCCTCGGCGGTGACGTCCCGGATCGTCTCGACGAGTCCCTCGAAATCAGACTGGTAGGCCGGGCGGATCGTGAACTCGACGTCGCCGCTCTCGTAGCGATCGACCGCTCCGAACTCGAACGCGACGGAGAGTGTTCCGCCGTCCTCTTCGAGATAGCCGTCGTTTTTCAACTGCTCGAGTTCGTCTTCGAACTCCGACGCCGGAAGCGACACGAGATCCAGCAGGACGTGGCGCTTCACCGTGCCGTGTCGCTCGACGTACTCGTAGATCCGCTGACTCGATTCGGAACCGAAGGTCGGGCGTTCGAGCACTTCCATGCGGCGGTGTACGACGACGACCGGTATAGTCCTTGTTCCTCGGTAGCTATTAACATGAAAGCATGAAATGTCGTTTCACCGTGGCGATATATGCCACGGGCCACCAAGCTATATGAGTTCGCACGCTCGGAGTTCACACATGGAGATTACGGAGATCGAGTCGTTCTCGATCGCGATCCCGCTGGCGTCGCCGGTGTCGTTTTCGAACCGGACGATCACGTATCGCGATCACGCGATCACGTACGTTCGGACGGCCGACGGCCGCGAGGGCGTCGGCTACTCGCTCGGCTACGAGGGCGCGGGGCTGATCGCCGGCGCCGTCGAGGAGCTGCTCGCACCGCTCGTGATCGGCGAGGATCCGCGCGACACCGAGCGTCTCTGGCGGGAAATGTACGACGGAAACGTCCAGATCGGCCGCCAAGGGATCGTCTTGCGGGCGATCTCGACGGTCGACATCGCGCTGTGGGATCTCAAAGCCAAGGCGGCCGGCGAACCGTTACACAAGCTGCTGGGCGGCTACGCCGAACGGGTGCCAGCCTACGCCAGCGGCGGCTATTACCGCGACGAGAAGGGTCACGAGCGGCTGCGCGAGGAGGTTCGGCGCTACGTCGAGGCGGGTCACGACACCGTCAAGATGAAGGTCGGTCGGGAGTCCGTCGCCGAGGAAGTCGAGCGCGTCGCCGCGGTTCGCGACGAGATCGGCGACGAGCGGACGCTACTGTTGGACGCGAACGGCAAGTGGGGAACGACGACCGAGGCGGTTCGGGCCTGCAGAGCGTTCGAGCCGTACGATCCGCTCTTCATCGAGGAGCCGGTGATGATCGACCAGGTCGAGACGATGGCGGAGGTGAACCGTTCGATCCCCTACGACGTCGCGACGGGCGAACTCGAGGGGAACCGCTACAACTTCGCTCGACTCCGCGATCAGGGCGCGGCGAGCGTGTTGCAGCCGGATGCGACGGTGTGTGGTGGGATCACCGAGTGGCTGAAGATCGCCCACCACGCGGCGGCCTACGACGTGGCGATCGCGCCCCATTACAACTGGAACCTGCACGCGCCGCTCGTGGGGGCGATCGAGAACGGTCTGATCGTCGAGTACTTCTACCGCGACATGGACGTGAAGGTGTTCGACGACGTCGTCGTCGATCCGCTCGCGCCCGAGAACGGGACGATCGAGCTCAGCGACGAGCCCGGACACGGCGTCGCACTCGATGCGGACGCACTCGAGGAGTTCAAGCAATGAGAGATTATTCGAACCACACGACGAACCGAGCCGAATCGCGAGACGTATCGATCACCGACATCCAGGCCTGCGTGGTCGAGGGGAACTTCGAGTGGAACCTCGTCAAGATCGAAACCGACGCCGGCGTCACCGGGATCGGCGAATCCTACCGCGGCGGCGGCGTTCCGGAACTCGTCGAGTACACGAAGCGGTTCCTTATCGGGGAGAATCCCCTCGACGTCGAGCGGCTCTTCCGACGGATCGTCCAGGAGATGTCCGGACACGGTGGTACGACCGGAAAGGTCGTCACCGCAGCGTCGGGTATCGAGATCGCGCTGTGGGATGCCGCCGGGAAGATCCTCGACGTGCCGGTGTATCAACTCCTCGGCGGGAAGTTCCGCGACGACGTTCGGATCTACTGTGACTGCCACGCTGGCGAGGCGTACGCCGTCGAGGACGGCTACACCGACTACGCGGACGCGGAGGCGTACTCGCCGGAGGCGTACGCCGGCGAGGCCCGCCGAGTCGTCGACATGGGCTTTTCGGCACTCAAGTTCGATCTCGACATGGAGATGGACAACGACCCGGATCCGTACAACGGTCGGCTCTCCAACGAGGCGATCGCACACAAGCGCGAGATCGTCGACGCCGTCCGCGAGGAGATCGGCTACGACGTCGACCTCGCCTTCGACTGCCACTGGGACTACTCCGTCGAGAGCGCCAAGCGGCTCGCGTACGAACTCGAGGAGTACGATCTGATGTGGCTCGAGGACCTCGTGCCGCCGGAGAACATGGGTGCCCAGATCGAGGTGACGAAGGCGACCCGCACGCCGGTCGCGACCGGCGAGAACCGGTTCCGCGTCCACGAGCTCTCCGAACTCATCTACGAGCACGGCGTCGACATCGTGACGCCGGATCCGACAACTGTCGGCGGGCTCGCGGAGACGGTCCGTATCGCCGACCGCGCCGAGGAGAACTACATCCCGATCTCGCCGCACAACGTCTGCAGTCCCGTCGGGACGATGGCCTGCGTCCACCTCGGTGCCGCGATCCCGAACTTCGACGTCCTGGAGTACCACGCCCTGGAGGTCGAGTGGTGGGACGACCTGCTCGCCCGCGAGGAGCCGCTCATCGAGGACGGATACATCGAAGTTCCCGAGACGCCGGGGCTCGGTATCGAACTCGACGAGCGCGTCGCCGAGGAGCATCTCCTCGAGGGATCCGACGGCTTCCGGTAACGGGCGTGGATTTAATACTACTGCTCCCACAGTCACACCCATGTCATCCGGGAACGCGGCGGACCAAACGATCGGTGACCGCGTCATAGCGCTCCTCGATCGGCTGCACGAGGTGTACGACGGCGTCGAACGGAACGTTCGGACGTACACGCCGTACGTCGTCCGAACCGTCGAGGTCGTTCTCGCGATCGCGCTGCTGGCGGCGCTCGGCCACTGGATTCACTGGGTGTACATCGCGGGCGCCGGCTAAGGGCGCGCTATCGCTACTTCTCGGTCGACGGTAGCTCCATCCCGGCGACGAGATACGAGAGCGATTTCCCGTGGCTATCGAGTCGTAGCGACGTCGTCACCCCGCCGGCGAGTACGCCCTCGATCACGAAGTTGAGCGCGTTCGTCGCCGGTACCTCGTACCGCGTGACGTCGTCGGCGTCGAGATGTTCGAACCGGGCTGCGACGCGCTCGGCGGTCAACGACTCTACGAGCCGCTCGTAGGCCGCCGCGTCGTCGGCGACGACCGCTACGTTCGCCGTGTTTCCCTTGTCGCCCGCCCGAACGAGCGCCAGATCGCGGACGGTGCTCACGCGCCCGCCTCCGTCACCGTCACCGTCGGATCCACGTCCGCGCGATCGATCAGCGTCGAAACGATCCCGACGAGCCGTCGGCTCTCCATCCGTGCGCCGCCACCCCCGGCGGGTCCGTTGGTATACAGCGTTTCGACCTCTCGAGCCACCGCCTTCGCGGTGGATTCGTTGCCACAGCGCGCGGCCACGCGGAGTCGAGCCTCGTACGGATCTGTTCCGCCGACGTCGCCGTGGAGTGCGTCGACGCCGACGATGTCGGTCCGAAGCTGTTCGGGATCGATCCCCTGCACGCCGAGGCGTCCGCGAACGATCTCCCCCGCGAGCTCGGCCCGTTCGCGGGCGCCCGGACCGGCGTAGGAGATTTCGCCGACGCCGCGGTAGCCGGCGTCGTAACCGAGCGATACCTTCAGCGTCTCGGGCGGACTGTCGGCGATCCCGCCATCGACGCGGACGAAATCGGCGTCGGTCTCGGTGAACGTCACCCCCGAGAAGTCGGCGACGCCGTCCGGAACGAGATACTCGCTCGGATCGTGCACCTCGTACAGCAGCTGCTGAGTGCAAGTCTCCGCGGTGACCGCTCCTCCCGTGTCGGGGCGCTTCGTGATCGCGAGCTCGCCGTCAGACGCGATTTCGCCGATCGGGAAGCCGAGTTCCGCGAGCCCCTCGACGTCAGCTCGTTCGGGGTCGGCGAAGTAGCCTCCGGTCACTTGCCCCGCACATTCGAGCAGGTGACCGGCGGTGATTCCCTGTCCGATCCGCCTCGAGGGGGTTCCGTGCGGGAACGTCCAGCCGAACTCGTGAATCATCGGTGCGAGAAACAGCGAGGAGTCGGCGACTCGTCCCGTGATGACGACGTCGGCGTCCGATTCGAGCGCGTCGACGATCGGCTCGGCACCGAGATAGGCGTGGGCGGCGATCGTCCGTTCACGGTACTCCGCAACCGACTCGCCGTCGAACGTCTCGTCGTGGAGTGCCTCGAAGCGGTCTGCCACGTCGGCGCCGGTGACGGCGGCGATCCGGAGGCCGTCGAGCCCGAGGTCGGCAGCGACGGACGCGGTTCCGGCGGCGGCCGCAGGCGGATTCGCCGCACCCATATTGCTCACGACGGTGATTCCGTTCTCCACGCAGTTCTCGAGGACGGCTCGGAACCGCTCCTCGAGTCGCGGGTTGTAGCCGGCCGTCTCGTCGGCCAGCCGTCGCCGCTGGGCGAGCGCGACCGTCCGCTCCCCGAGGCATTCGAAGCAGAGGTAATCTAGCTCCGGATCCAGAGACAGCTCCACGGCGGGTTCGATCCGGTCGCCGGCGTATCCCGCTCCGCCGCCGATCCGGAGTGTTTCGCGCGCCATAGCTACCCGTCGGAACTCGCGGGTAAAAAGTCGTGGCCGCGTCTCGACGGAGCACAAACGTTCATACCGATTCGGCCCCGCCGGGCGAGTATGCCATCGGTGCTCATCACGACGAGCGACGCTCGCCCCGTCCGCGAGGACGTGCTCGCGGCCGAACTCCCCGACGAGTGGGAGATCGAGACCCACACGATCCTCGAAGACGGCATCGAGAAGGGATCCGCGGCGGAGCTCGCCGCGGCCGCGAACGGCCACGACGCACTCGTGCTCCGTCCCGGCTCGGCGCCACGGGAGCTGTTCGAGAACGCTCCGTCGCTCCGCGTGCTCGCGGTGTACGGTTCGGGATACAACAGGGTCGATCTCGAGGCGGCCACCGATCACGGCGTCGTCGTCACGCACTCCCCTGGCGGTCCGGGGCCAGCCGTCGTCGAGTACACGGTGTCCGTGATGACGTTGCTCCTCCGCGGAATACTGGACGTCCACGCGCGGACCACGGGTGGCGAGTGGGCGGCCGCAAAGAGCATGGGTCGAGAGCTCGGTCGCTCGACCGTCGGGATCGTCGGTCTGGGGACGATCGGGCTCGACGTCGCTCGCCGCGTCGACGACTTCGGTGCCGAACTGCTCGGTTATGATCCCTACGTCACCGGGGAGCGATCGGATTCGGCGATCTACCCGCGGACCGACCGCGAAACGGTCGAGGCGGTCGGGGTCGAGATGGTCGATCTCGACACGGTTCTGGAGCGGTCGGACGTCCTCACGCTGCACGCACCACTGACCGAGGAAACGCGCGGCATGATCGGTGCCGACGAGTTGGCGGCGATGGAGGATGGCTATCTCATCAACGCTGCTCGCGGCGGCGTCGTCGACGAGACTGCACTGGCCGAGGCGGTCGATGCGGGTACGCTCGCGGGCGTCGCTCTCGACGTGATGGCCGAGGAGCCGCCGGCACCGGACGATCCTCTTTTGACCGCTCCCGACGTGCTCGTCACGCCGCACGTGGCCGGTGTCACCGACGGTTACCTCGAACGGGGTGCAGTACTCGCAGCCGAGAAGGTACGGGCGGTAATCGACGGCGAAATGCCGAACACGGTGGTCAATCCGGAACTGTTCGATAACTGACTCCCGTCGATAATGAATACATAAATAAACACCACCGATTCTCTCCTGTTTATTTGATTATTCCCGTTTTATATGGAATAATGTGGAACAGTATCCGGATGCGAAGATTATATATAACGATTGTACCTATACATTCCGAGGCTAGTATGACAAGAGATAGCGCGAAGCGACGACGGTTCCTGCAAGCAGCGGCAGCGGCTGGTGCCATAGGATTCGCCGGATGTCTCGGCGACGAAGACGTCGACCCGGACGCGGACGACCCGCTGGGTGACGACGACGGTAACGGCAACGGCAACGGCAATGGTAACGGCAACGGCAACGGCAACGGTAACGGCGAAGACGAGGACGCCGAATACCACATCGACATGGGGACGTCGGCCGGTGGTACCTTCGACGTCGGTCTCGCGATAGAGCAGGGTGTCGCCGAGGGAAGCGATATACTCAGCTACTCGACGATCGAGAGCCCCGGCTACGTCGGCACCGTCTATCGGCTCGCCCAGGACGCCTTCGAAGCCGGCTTCACCGACACGAACACGATGAACAAGGCCCAACACGACGTGGACTCCTTCGAGGAGGAGCCCGTCGATCAGCTCCCGTGGTTCGGGTTCAACGTGTTCCCGTACAGCATCTACATGATGGCGCTCGACGATTCGGGAATCGAGACGTTCGACGATCTGGCGGGTGCGGACGTCTACCCGGCCGAACCGGGATACTCGACCCGCGCGACGACGCTCGACGTGCTCTCTCAGGAGCCGACTCGGGACGTCTACGACGAGATGAACATCGTCGACATGGACGTCTCCGACGCGCCGGGTGCCATGGAAGAGGGCCGGATCGACGCGGCCATCGCCTACGGGACGCCCGGCGTCGGTAACACCGGCTGGGTCGTCGAGTACGACGCCCGAATCGACGTTCACTACGTCCAACACACCGACGCCCTCATCGAGTCGATCGAGTCGTTCCCGGGCGCCGCGCTCTCGATCTACGACGACAATCCTGGGGAAACGTTCCTGTGGGATCAGGACATCGGAACCGACGAAATCGTCGCGTGGGATCTCACGCCGACGATCGGCGTCCATCCGGACACTCCGGACGAGGCGATCTACGAACTCTGCCGGGTCGCCGACGAACACAGCGACGTCATCAAGGGCGCCGAGGAGCGCTACTCCGTCGAGGAGCCTGCCGACATGGTGTCGGCCCCGCTCGAGGACTACCCGTTCCACCCCGGCGCCGCCGAGTACTACCAGGACACCGGCGTCTGGGAGGACGACTGGGTCGTCGGTGACCGCGACCAGGTCGGCGAGTACAAACGGTAACGCGACGGGGAGTTCCATCCCCGATTGTCAGCGTACTGTTGTACGCCACATAATCTGTTAAATGAGCACACACACCACACAATCCGACGACCAGTCAGCCGAGACGCTGAGCGTCAAGTTCCTCGACAACGTGATCACCGTGGCCGCGCTGGCCTTCTGGGCGATCGTTCTCTGGTGGGCGTGGACGCAGGGTCTCAGCCGCGCCCAGTACGGCGTCCTCTTTTTGGGTAGCATTCTAACGCTGTACGTTCTCGACGAAGCGCTCGACTCCGTCCGAGAGGGGGATCTCCTCGATCTGCTGATACTGTTCGCCTGTGGCGCCGTCATGATCGCCGCGACGGTTTACATCTTCACCGACTACGAGGCGTTCTACATCATTCGGCAGGGGTTCGCCCCTGATCACGAGTATCGACTCTCGTGGCTGATCATCGCGGTGATCCTCTATCTCACGTGGCGAGCGTACGGGAACGTCTTCCTCGGACTCGTCGGCGGCGTGATGCTGTACGCGCTGTACGGGAACTACGTGCCGGGGTTGTTCGGACACAGCGGCATGGACACCGTGTTCATGCTGCAGATGCTGATCACCGACCTCGCCGGGTTCTACGGCTCGCTGACGCAGCTGACGGCGGCGTGGATCGCACCGTTTCTCCTGTATGCGGGGCTGTTGTTCGCCTTCGGCGCGTTCAATCTCATCCTGCGAATCGCGATCGTCAGCGCCAAATACATCGAATCGGGCGTCGCACAGACTGCGGTCATCGCGAGTTCGATCATCGGATCGATCAACGGCAGCTACACGGCGAACGCGGCGATGACAGGCTCGTTCACGATCCCGACGATGATCGACTCGGGGCTGTCGCCACGAACGGCGGCCGGGATTGAGGGTACCGCCTCGACGTCCGGACAGGTGCTCCCACCCGTGATGGGCGCCTCGGCGTTCGTGATGGCGTCGGTGCTCGGTATTCCGTACTTCAGTATCATTATCGCCGGGTTGATTCCGGCGGCGATCCTCGTCATCAGTATCCTCGTCGCAGTTCACTACACTTCGATAAGTGAGGTCGGCGGCCAGACCATGGACTTTCAGGACTACTTCGACGAGGAGATGACTCGTGCGGACAAGACCGTCGAGGGGATCCGGTTCGGTGTTCCGTTCGCGGTGCTTCTGATCACGCTCGGTTACTTCCAGTGGACGGTCATGACGGCGGCGCTGTACACGATCGTCGCGATGGTCGTTCTCGGGATCACGACGCCGGTCCTCCAGATGGCGTACGCCACCGCCATCGGTACCCGCTCGAAGCACGTCGACCTCGGCGAGCAGTGGTCCAGCGGGATCCGCTCGCCGCTCGCCGGAATCCGCCGCAACCGAATCGTCGACACGTTCCTCGGCGAAGTGGGTAACACGATTCACGGCTTCCGGCGCGGTGCGGTCATCCTCGCCCCGATCGCGATCATCCTCGCGGCGGTCAACGGCGTCGTCGACCTGCTGATGACGACGGGGATGCCGTCGCGCATCGCGATCATGCTGATGCAGCTGTCGGGCGGCATCCTGCTGCTCGCAGTGATCTTCGGCATGGGCGTCTGTATCATCATGGGCGTCGGCATGCCGACCGTGGCGGCGTACGTCATCGTCTCGACGCTCGTCGCACCGACGTTCATCAACGTCTTCGAGGTTCCGGAGCTCGCGTCGCACTTCATGGTGTTTTACGCCGCCGTGATGGCCGGCGTGACGCCGCCGATCGCGATCTCCGTCGTGGTCGCGGCCGGCATCGCCGGCGCGAACTTCTGGCGCGCCTGTGGCGTGGCCATCAAGATCGCGGCGCCGCTGTTCGTGCTGCCGATCTCCTTCATTTACCACCCCGCACTCACGACCGTCGTGATCGACGGCGCGTCGCTTTTCGCCGGCACCCTCGTGCTGCTCGGCTCGCTCGCGATCATCTACGGGCTCAACTTCCCGTTCCAGATGAAGCGCCGATTCAAGATCCCGCTCCGGTTCGTGCTGTTCTTCCTCGGGGCGTTCGTGATGATCTACCCCAACTGGATCATGCAGGTCGCCGGCATCGCACTGTTCGCCATCGTCTTCTTCGGACAGCGGTTCGTCGCGAACGGACACACGCTCCCGCTGCCGTCGCGGGCTGGCGGCTAACTCACCCCCTGTCTTTCTCGTCGGTCGGTGGATCCTCCCGGTAGACGTATAGCACGAAGATCGTCAGCACGATCGCACCGACGGTGCCGCCGACGACGCCGACGAGAATACCCAGCCGCGGGCTCATCTCGAAGAGCACGAAGAGCACGAGCGTGAACGTCGCATAGAGGATCGCGAGGACGATCCCGAAGCGGAACCATTTCCGTCGAATCCGGTCGCGCTCGCCACTGTCGATCATGCCAGTCGAACTACGGACGACGACGACAAGGCTTATTCGGTGCGATTCCGTTCGATCGACAATGGTACCAGGCCACCTCTTCCACAAGTGGGGCGGTGGTATCGCTCCCGACTTTCCGCGAATCGAACGGGCGGACGAGGAGTTCCTCTTCACCGACGACGGGCGACGAATCGTCGACGCGGCGGCCGGCGCGGCGGTCGTCAACCTCGGTCACTCCGTCCGCGGCGTCGAGGCGGTCGCCGCGGAGCAGCTCGAGGACGTCTCGTATCTGAGCCTCTCGCATTTCACCCACGAGGCGCCGGAGGAGCTGGCCCGGAAGCTCGCCGAGCGGGCGCCGGGATCGTTGAACGCGTCGTTCTTCGTCAACTCCGGGAGCGAAGGGAACGAATCGGCGTTCAAGCTCGCACGGGCGTACCATCGTTCGACCGGGAACCCGAACAAGACGGCGATAATCGGCCGGTGGCAGTCGTACCACGGTGCGACGCTCGGCGCGCTGTCGGCGTCCGGGAACACGTCCCGTCGCGCACCGTACCAACCGATGCTCCAGAACTGGCCGCACGTCCCGCCGGCGTACCCGTACCGCTGGGAGTACGACGGGACGCCGGAAGCGCAGGCGGTCGCCGCCGCCGGGGAGCTCGAAACCGCGATCAAACAGCACGGTGCCGAGAACGTGGCGGCGTTCGTCGCCGAGCCGGTGTCGGGATCGAGCATTCCCGCGGCCCGCCCGCACCCGGCGTACTACGAAGAGATACGGCGTATCTGTGACCGCTACGACGTACTCTTTATCGCTGACGAGGTGATGACCGGGTTCGGACGGACCGGACCGCTCTTCGCGGTCGAGCGGTACGACGTCGTCCCGGACATCATGGTCGTCGGCAAGGGGATCACCGGCGGCTACACGCCGCTCAGTGCGGTGCTGGTGGGTGACCGCATCGCCGATCGGTTCGAAGCGGTGCCGACGAGCCGTTCCAGCACGGTCACACGTTCAGTGGCAACCCGCTGTCGGCGGCGATCGGCGCCCACGTCGTCGAGCAGTACACCGACGACGTTCTGGAGACCGGGCGCGCTCGGGGGCGCCAGCTCGTCGAGGCGCTCGCGCCGCTGGAGGACCATCCGCACGTCGGGGAGATCCGCCGCGCCGGTGCGATGATCGGCATCGAGTTCGTCGCCGACCGGGAGACCAAGCAGCCGTTCGATCCGGATCTGAACGTGAACGAGCGCGTCTACGAGGCGGCGTTCGAGCGCGACGTCTACACGTATCCCGGCTCCGGCTCCGTCGACGGGATCGCGGGCGATCACCTCATGCTCGCGCCGCCGCTGACCGTGAGCGAGGAGAGCGTCGAGACGATCGGGCGGGCAGTGGTCGAGGCGGTCGACGCAGTCACCGCCGACGTCGCTGCCGCAGGCTCGACGCCGTAGCTTACTGCTCGGCCGCCTCGGGGTACCAGATCGGTGGCGACACCGAGATCGAGCCCGAGCGGTCGTACTCGAAGGCGATTCGAACGTCCTCACCGGTCGGCTCGTGGGCGTATCGCGCCTCGAAGGCGGTGACGGTACCGTTCGGCGTGACGAGCGCGACGGCGCGGTAGTCGTCCGCGACGCCGTCGAGCGCCGGCGGCGCGCCGGTCGCCTCGACCCGGTAGTAGAACTCGCCGTCGATGACGACCTGGCGGAGGTCGCTCTCGGAGGTGTTCAAGTACGTCCTCAGGAGCACCCCGCCCAGTTCACCGGCACTCGGTGCAGACTCGACGCTGTGCCGCTCGTAACTCACGCTCTCGTCGTCGATTCGACGGTACTCGTGGGTTCCGTCCGCGAACGCCTCGACGCGGTCGCCCCCGTCGAGAGCGAGTCCCGTTTCGTCGACGATTCGGAATCGGGTTTCGTTCGCGATCAGAAGCTCGAGCGTTCCGTTTCCAGTTGTCGGCGGTGCGGGTCCGTCGACGCGTACGGTGACGCCGACCGACTCGAGCGAGTCGATCGACGCGGCGTGTCCCGTCGCGACGCGATCGATGTCGTGGATTCCCGTCAGAAAGAAGCCGTCGGATGGTCCGTCGGTCGGTCCGAGCGTCCCGCTGACCGCCGATCCAGCTGTCCGAGGCGTCGATTCGTCGGGGACCGGCGTCACCGTCTGCTCGTCGGGCGTCACCGTCTGCTCGTCACCGCTCGGACCGACGGCGTCCCAGAGTCCGAGTGGCTGGGTTGCTATCGCTGCCACGAGAAGCCCGACGACGACGAGGAGTGCGGCGGTCTTCGGTCCGAGCGGTTCCGAGGACGGATCGTCCGTAGACCGCTCGGGAGAATCGGTGGCGGTCACGAGTTCGGCTGCCGAATCGCCCAGATGCGTTTCACACAACCGATCGGCGTCGTCGCGGTCGATTCCGTAGAGGAGGGTGGCGGCGATCGCCTCCGGTGTGATCCGCTCGACGTCGTCCGTTCGCTCGTCGTCGTCGACGACGAACCGTCGGCTCCGATCCGCGGTCGTCGCCACGACGACCGACCCGTCGATCGCCGTCTCCCAGCCGCGGGTGGTCCACAGATCGGCGAGTAGCCGCCGCTTCGCCTCCGTCGGGAGCGCAGCGTACCGTTCGGCGATAATCCTCCGTGGCTCGTCGACCATGCTAACAGTTCGCGCTCCACGACGGTAAACGGTTCCGCGGTCGTGTCGCCCGACGGCGAGACCGACGCTGGTGTGTCGGTACTGCACGACCGCCGGTAATTTAGACGGTTCGGGGACGCACAGCCTACATGATGCGGTTCCGTTCCCGCCGAGCGTTTCTCGGGACGGTCGGCGCCGCGGCGATTGCCGGCTGTTTCGCCGAGGAGTCGCCGGGTCCGCGTGGTGGGGCGGGTGACGGTTCCGACTCCGACTCCGAGACGCCGGCGTCGACGTCGACGCCCGATCCGGACGACGGTCCGCCGGTCGCCGAGGAGACGTACTACGTGCCGTACGACGTCGGGGTGCTTCGATCGATGGCGACCATGACGGACGTCCACCAGGACGGGATTCCATCGATCGACGATCCGACCTTCACCGACGCCGATGGAATCTCCGACGGGACGCTCGACCTAGACGACGGCGACGTCGTCTTCGGGGTCGAACGGGGCGGCGTCGCGAAGGCGTATCCACAGCGGGTGGTCGTCTACCACGAAATCGTCAACGACGAACTCGCCGGCGTTCCGATCGCGCTGACGTACTGTCCGCTCACCGGTACTGCTCAGGGGTTCGAACGGGGTGGGACGACGTTCGGTGTCAGCGGGCGCCTGATCAACAGCAACCTCGTGCTGTTCGATCGGGGCACCGAGACGTGGTGGCCGCAGATTCTCGGGTACGGGCTGTCGCCACCGTTCGCCGGCGTGTCGTTGCGGGAGTTCCGAGTGATCTGGACGACGTGGCGTCGGTGGCGGACCGCTCACCCCGACACGCTGGTGATGACCGCCGACACCGGCTACGAGCGGCGGTACCACGACGACCCCTACGGTGGCTACAATCCGCCACAGGGGTATTACGACTTCGGCGGGCCGATGTACGAGGTCGCCGTCGAGACCGACGGCGATCCCTTCGAGGACAAGGAGGTCGTGCTCGGCTGTCGAACTACCGACGGTGCTGCGGCGTTTCACAAGGAGACCGTCCTCGACGAGCGAATCGTCCGTGCCGAAATCGGCGGCGTCGATCACGTCGCCGTCGCCGATCCGAGCTTGGCGAGCGGCTACGTCTACGCCGATCCAGCGAGTCACTCGATCGATCCGGACGGCGACGGCTACCGTCTCGACGGCGAGCGGTACGAACCGGCGTCCTTGCCGCTCGACCGGCAGCTCGCCTTCGACGCGATGTGGTTCGCGTGGTACGCCAGCTATCCCGATACGGCGGTGGAATACTGAGATGGCTCGAATGTCCGGACTGCTTCGGCGGACGGCGCTCGCGATCCGGGTCACGACCCGGCGGACAGACGGTCGCGTCGCGTTCGTCGCAGTCGCCGTCGGCTACTTCCTCGCGTACTCGTTGGCTGTCGGGCAGTTGGGTCCCGGTCGGGGAACGTTCGGCGTCTCGGTCGTCGACGATCCCCTCCTGCGAATGCGTTCGCGGATGGCGCCGTACCGGTACGAGCCGATCGCGACGATCAGTCTCGGTCCGGTGGATTACCTCTTCTCGCCGATCGACGCGACGATCGCACTCGGCCTCGCCGCGCTGGTCGGTTGCAACCTCGCCGTCTCGATCGTCGCCTGGCGGAGTCCGTCGACGTGCGGGCTCACGGGTGGATCGGCCGGGGTACTCGCCGGCGTGCCGGCGATGCTCTCCGGGGTCGCCTGCTGCGGCCCGATCGTCCTGATAGCGATCGGCGTCCAGGCCACTGCTGGTCTCTTGGCGGTCTTTCGGTGGCTCCTCCCGGCGACCGCGCTGTTGCTCGTGGCGACGCTGCTCTTCGTCGGCTCTCGTGTCGATTCCGCGGTCCTCGAGGATCCCTGACCGAACCGGGAGTCATCAGTCCCTCGAGACGACCGTTACCGGGAGATCCGTGTCGAGCATCACCGACTGGGTGACGCTTCCGAAGAGCGCCTTTCCAGTCGGCGACCGTTTCTTGTTGCCAATGACGATCTGGTCGGCATCGATTTCGGCTGCGACTTCGAGGATCTGTTCGGCAGGATCGCCGTGCTCGCGTCGCTTCGTCGTCTCGATGCCGGCCGACCGGAGTCGATCTTCGGCGATCTCGACGCTCTTGGGGAACGCTGTCTCGTCGTAGAACTCCTCCGAATCGAACCCCGGCGCGTCGACCTCCTTCTGGACGTTCAGGATGACTGCGGTTAGCTGGTCGCTCCCGGGGAACTCGGTGATCGCTTCGACCGCGTATTCGGCGCTCTCCGGTTCCGAATCGACCGGAATCAACAGCGTGTACATGTGTGTCATATCTCATTATTTTCGGATAAGTGTTCCGTTGGCTCCGGTTTCGACGGTAATTATGGTCCGGCCGTCCGAACGGTGATATCATGGGTTCGACTGTCACGGACACGTTCGAGATGTTCGATTCGAGCATCGTCTCCGACGCGCTGGATCGTCACGAGATCGACGGCGTCGTCAACAGCGTTTCGCCCGCTCACCCGGACCAGACGGCCGTCGGCCGGGCGCACACGCTCCGGTTCGAACTGGCGGAGACGACCGGCGAGGACACGAACTTCCCGTACGCGATGCTGAACGAACTTCTCGCGGATCGCGTGCTCGTCATCGACGGCGCTGGACCGGAGATCTCCTGTTGGGGCGGCAACGCTTCTCGGCTCGCGGCGAACGCCGGCGTCAACGGGATCGTCGTCGACGGCGGCTTCCGCGACGTCGGCGAGATCCGGAACGGGTCGTTCCCGGTGTTCGGTGCCGCCCCGACGCCCCGAACCGGCCAGCGCCGGGTCACCATCGAGGCGGTCGGCGAGCCGATCGAGATCGACGGCGTCACCGTCGCCCCGGAGGACGTGATCGTCGCCGACGCGACCGGCGTGGTCGTCGTTCCCGCCGACGAGGCCGCCGCCGTCGCCGACACTGCCGAGGCGATCCTCGAAGAGGAGCTTCTCGTCGAGGCGAAAATCGAGAACGGCGCCCTCGTCGAGGATCTGCAGCGCGACGGTCACGACTTCTGATCGAGCGTCGCGACGTCGTTCCCGCTACACGGTCGTGACGTCGTTCGTCAGCCGACCGATCCCGTCGATCGTGATCTCGACGATGTCGCCTTCGGTGAGCGTGAACTCGTCGTCGGGGACGAGCGAGGTGCCGGTCAGAAGCACCGTCGAGGCGGGGATGTCGTTGTGCCGAGTTAGATACGAGACGAGTTCCTCGTGGCTTCGAACCATCTTCGACGTGGAGGTTTCGCCGTCGAAGACGACGTCCCCGTCCCGTCGGATCTGCATCGACATCGGCCGGTCGTCCCAGTCGGACCGCGTCGTCGCGGGAACGACGCAGGGGCCGATCGAACAGCTCCGGTCGTATATCTTCGCCTGCGGGAGATACAGCGGGTTCGCCCCCTCGATCGCGCGGCTGCTCACGTCGTTGCCGACGGTGTAGCCGACGATCTCGCCCTCATAGAGGACGATCCCGAGCTCCGGTTCCGGGACGTCCCAGCCGGAGTCCTCGCGGACCCCGATCGTCCCGTCGGGTCCGACGACGCGTCTGGCGGTCGATTTGAGGAACAGCTCGGGCCGTTCCGCCTCGTAGACGTCGAGATACAGCTGCTCCATCCCGGACTCTTCTTCCCTGGCCGCCTCGCTTATCTCGTAGGTGACGCCGGCCGCCCATATCTCCTCGGCGGTGAGCGGAACTTCGGCGGTCTCCGCGAGCGTCTCGACGTCGAGTTCGGGTGCGTCCGGGATCGTCTCGTGAATCAGCGCTTCGATCGACGCGTCGCGTTCGTCGGCCACTCTGGCGACGTCCTCGAAGCCGTGGATCGACGGTTCGACGGCCGTCAGGTCGTACGCCGTGCCGTCGACGGCGACCACAGCCCGGGCCGATCCCTCTCGTGTCGTACGGTAGCACTTCATCGACTCTCTCTGACGGAGCCCACACCAATAACGTTCCGGGCCTCACGCGGCGTCGAGCCGTTCGAGATCCCAGCCGACGAACGGTTCGTCGACGTCGAGTTCGAACGCGTCGATGAAGGTGGCCAATCCCGCATAAAACTGTGCGACCATCCCGATCCCGACGATCTGTCGCTCGTCGAACTGCTCGGCGAGCGCGTCGTGGTGGGCGTCGGTGACGTCACCGGTCACGAGCGCCGTCCCGTAGTCGACGAGCGCCGCCTCGTCGTCGTCGAAGGCGTCGCTTCGGCCGTCGGCTATCGACCTGATCTCCTCGATACCGACTCCGACTTCCCGCGCGATCCGAACGTGCTGGTGCCACTCGTACTCGGCCCCGGCGGCGCTCGCGGTCGCGAGAATCAGTATCTCGCGGCGCCGCTCGTCGAGACCGCATTCGGCGCGGAGGACGCTCGCCATCCGTCGGAACGCTTCGAGTATCGGCGGGTTGTGTGCCATCACTCGATAGAGCGGGGACGGGTCGTCGCTTCGCTCGTCGCTGTACTCCCGCGTCGGCGAGGAGACGTGGGGGGTGTACTCCGCACCCATCTCGCCGTACGATCCCAGAAGTGACGCCACTCGCTCGGGGAGTTCTTCCTCCGTCGCGTACGGAATTCGAGGCATGAGCCGCGTTCGGCAGAGCGGCAGAATACCGTTGGGAAAGCGGCAGGGTGTCGCGAGGGGTACGCTCAGGATTTATGCGAACGGAGGCCCCAATTCGGGCTATGGCTACGATTCCGACCGACTACCGCGATCTCTTCGAGAAGCCCGCATTCGCACACGTAGCGACGCTGATGCCGGACGGTATGCCGCACGTGACGCCGGTGTGGATCGACTACGACGACGAGTCGAACCGCCTTCGCGTCAACACCGCGAAGGGGAGACAGAAGCACGTCAACGTACAGAACGACCCTCGAATCGGGGTGAGCATGGTCGACCCCGACGATCCGTATCGGGCGCTCTCCGTCTTCGGCGAGGTCGAAGCGCTGACCGAGGCGGGTGCAGCCGAGCACATCGACGCCCTCGAGGCTCGATACCGGGGCAACGAGCGGTACCAGGGCGACCGGACGGGTCGAATCGTCCTTGAGATCCGTCCCGACCGCGTGATGACGCGGTGAACGCCCCGGCGACCCGTCGGGTTCGTCGCGCCCTCACTACCGATCGAAGATGTCCGCGTCGGGCGAGCCTCGTCCCATCGGCAGCGGCGTCCCGACGCCCTCCTCTCGTGCTCGTTCGTACACCAGGCGGGCGGCGGCGATCGTCTCGATCGCCGTTCCGCCGCTGTCGAAGATCGTGATCTCCTCGTCGCCCGTCCGCCCCGATCGCTCGCCCGTCAGAATTTCGCCCAGCTCGGCGTGGAGGTGGCCGTCCGCGATCGCGCCCTCGTCGAGCGCCGCCAGGTAAGAACCGCTCAGGTTCTCGACGCGTTCGCGGATGTCGGCGACGTAGACGGCGCGGGCGACCGCCGAGGCGTCGAGCTCCCGTTTCGTGGGCGTCGCCTGCCCCATCGCGGTAACGTGCGTCCCCGGCGCGAGCAGA